>DNFG01000049.1 GCA_003487005.1 Bryobacterales bacterium | reverse complement strand
GGTGACGAAGGGTTGGGTGACGCGGATGGGCGACTTGAGGTCGATGATGCCGGCGACGCGGAAGACGATGATGCGCGGACCTTCGGTTTCGATGGCGGCGCGAAGGCTGCCGCGGCCGGAATCGTTGAGATTGGAAACGATCAGGACTTTGCCGCCACGGCCGCCGGGCGTGGTGGCGCCGAAGCCTTCGGCTCCGGGGAAGGCGGGCAACTGCGCGAGGGCCGGGAAGGCGAGCAGGAGGGCAAGAGCGATCGACTTCATCGTTCAATATTGACAAAGAACCAGGGG
Organism: Bryobacterales bacterium; assembly: GCA_003487005.1. GTDB lineage: Bacteria > Acidobacteriota > Terriglobia > Bryobacterales > Bryobacteraceae > PNKE01. Next base: position 11,024 of record DNFG01000049.1, on the reverse strand, counting down.
GTGTCGTGTTCGCCGAGGGCGATGCGGATGCCGGTGAGGGTTCGCTGGGGGGCGATGAAGGGGCCGAGAGCGCGTCCGGCGCCGTCGAGAGGGAGGAGTTCGACGCGTTTGGCGGCGCCCTTGAGGCGGATCTGGAGTTCGCCCTGGAGGACTTCGATGAGCATGGGCGGGCCGCCGGTCTCGGTGAGGCTGTCGCGGTTGGGGGTCCACTGCATGCCGGCGTTGTGGGTTCTGGCGCCGGCGGTGACGAGGAGGCGGGAGGATTCGGCGATGGGTTTGCCGTCGAGGGAGGCGACGAGGACGGCGCCGAAGGGGGTGGCGGTCGTCAGGCTGACATCGGCGAGTTGCGGGCGGCCGCGCTGGAGGTGGCCGACGAGGCCCTGGGCGCGGGGGGCGTTGATGGAGACGAGGCCGAGGCCGTCGTGGAGTTCCCAGCGGAGTTGGCGGGTGTCGGATTCGAAGGGGGCGCGGATGCGGGGCCATTTGGTGGACGGTTTCGAGGCATTGAGAGAGCCGGCGCGGGTGGAGTGGACGAGGGGGAGTTCGGGAGGGAAGCCGGGGGTGAAGTACGGGGCGTGGGCGGCGGAGGGCAGGCGGAGGGATTCGCGGACCTGGGCGGCGGTGTAGTCGCGGCGGATGATGCGTTTGGCGGTGTCGATGTCGCCGCGGAGGAAGAGGAGGGCGCCGAGGGCGAGTTGGGACATTTTGACGGGGTCCTGGCGGGAGTCGAAATGGCCGGGGTATTTGGGGATCCACTGGGAGGGGTCGCTGTGTTCGAAGCTGTACCAGTAGAGGGCATCCCAATCGTGGAAGGCGCCGTAGGCGGCGAGGAGGGGGAGGGCTTCGGCGGCGAACTCGTTGGGGTAGGGGTGGTTGACCTCGGAGACGATGAAGGGCTGGCCGGCGACGGCGGCGCGCTGGAGAGTGATAACGCTGGACTTGTTGGGTTCGTTCACCATCGGAGTGTTGCGAATGCGGAAGCCGCGCTTTTTGGTTTCGGGGTCGATGAAGTAGGACGGGTGCTGCCAGTAGAAGTGGGCGTCGGTGATGTCGAGTTGGGCGGTGGAGGTGAGCAGCGGGTAGGGCGAGAGGCCGGAGGCGTAGGCGCTGGTGCCGACGAGGAGGGCTTTGACGCCGAGTTCTTCGCGAAGGAAGGCCTTCATGCGGGCGAAAAAGCGGGTTTCGAGGTCGATGTAGAAGCGGGCTTCGGAGTGGAAGCGGAGTTCGGGGGCGGCGGCGATCTCGTTGGGGCGGAGGCGGGGGACGGGGTTGCCGGCCTCTTTGTGGAGTTGGGCGAGTTGTTCGGGAGTGAGGTTGGCGGCGAGCCAGGTCTGGTACATTTCGTCGAGTTGGCGGGCGTAGGAGGCGGGCATGTCGCCGAAGGTGCGATCGGCGGCGTTGGGGTCGGGGCCCTGGCCGAGGGTGCGGCCGCGGACCCAGGCTTCGACGAGGGAGTTTTCGTTGACGATTTCGACGATGGCGACGGCGGGGTCGGCGGCGGGGGCGAGGCCGGTGTAGGGGTTTTCGGTGGCGAGGAGCTGGCGGGCGAACTCCTGCTGGAGTTCGATCAGGCGTTCGTCGAAGAAGGTGACGCCTTTGGCGAAGCCGAGTTGGGGGGCATCGGGGACGCCGTCGGCAGGCTGGAAGGCGCGGGCGACGTTGAGGTTGAGGTTGGTGTAGATGCCGCGCTTTTTGAGTTCGGCGATGAGGAAGTGGAGGCGGTCGAGGGAGTCGGGGTGGAGGTGGCGGGAGTCGGGGTGGGCGGAGTCGATGATGCCGCGTGGGGAGCGCCAGTCGAGGTGATGGACGCGGACGGAGTTGATGCCGAAGCGGGCGAGGTGGGCGGCGACGAAGGGGGCATCGGCTTTGGCGGGGAGGTTGGCGGTGAAGGAGAAGTTGACGCCCCAGAGGCGGAAGCGGCGGCCGTTGGGGTGGGTGAGGCGGCCGTTGCGGATGGCGAGGTGGCCGTCGCGGCCGGCGGGGGCGTCGAGGAGGAAGGAGAGGTCGGCGAAGACGGTGCCGCCATCGATCTTCCAGAGCATCTCGAAGGGGGCGAAGCGGGGTTCCTGGGCGGGGAGGAGGGAGGCGGTCAAAAGGATGAGGACGAGCGGGAGGGGACCCATGCCGTCATCTTACGGCATGGATTCGGGGCAGGGAGTTATAGACTATGGGGAGCCATCATGACGAAAACGACACTGCGACGAAACTTCCTGCGCGGGGCCGCGGGTGTGGCGCTGGCGCCGGGGGCGGCGACGGCGATTGATTTCGACAAGCCGACACCGGGGTCGGAGAACATGACGGCGTACCTGAATGGCGAGCAGGTGATGGTGCGGTGGAACAACATCGCGCTTTGCTCGTACCGGGCGCACGGGAGCCTGAAGTATCCGTACTTCGGGCCGGTGAACGGTCCGGTGAGCGGGGCGTCGCTGACGACGGAGTCGGCTTTGCCGTACCCACATCACCGGGGGTTGTGGCTGGGGTGTGAGCCGCTGAATGGGGGGGATTACTGGGGGGACAATGACCTGGCGAAGGGGCAGGTGCGGTCAGTGGGATTGACGTTGGGGGTTGCGTCGGCGAAGCAGGTGGAGATTCTGGACCGGTGCGAGTGGGTGCGGGCGGGGGTGCCGTCGCCGATGGAGGACGAGCGGCGGTTCGTGATCACGATGGTGGACGAGCGGCGGTGGACACTGGACGCGGAGTTGACGCTGAAGGCGCGGGAGACGGTGACGATCACGAAGGCGAAGCATTCGCTGTTCGCGATCCGGGTGGCGCCGGAACTGGCGCCGATTTACGGGGGGACACTGATGAATTCGGAGGGGGGCGTGGGTGCGGAGGCGACATACGGGAAGCCGGCGCGATGGTGCGGGTATCACGGGAAGAGGGCGACGCACGGGCGGCCGGTGGAGGGACTGGCGGTGATGAACCATCCGGGGAATCCGTGGCAGCCGTGCCCGTGGTTTACGCGCGATTACGGGCATTTGTCGCCGTCGCCATTCGCGTTCAGCAAGGAGGCGTGGGTGTTGGAGAGGGGCAGGGCGGTGACGCTGCGCTACCGGGTGGTGGCGCACGGGGGGACGCCGGCGGAAGCGGATCTGGACGGGCTGTACCGGGTCTGGGCGGGGTGACGCGGAAGCGGTTTCCATTTTGAGTTGGGGTCGCTCATAATGGATGTGAAGATCCGATTTAAGGGACTGGCCTCGCGATGCGCAACCGGCTTTCGGTCAAACTGATTCTCTCGCTGACAGTGATCGTGGTGCTGATCAAGGCGCTGTTCGGTTATTTCTACCTGCGGACGCAGCAGGAGCATCTGGTGGACACGATGGTGATCGGCGCGGATCAGTTGTCGCGGAGTATCACGAGCGCGACGTGGCAGGCGATGCTGGACGATCACCGGACGGTGGCGTACGACATCATGTCGAAGATTGCGGAGAAGCAGGGGGTGGACCGGATCCGGATCTACAACGGGGATGGCGTGTTGACCTACTCAACGCGAGCGGAAGAGGCGGGGGTGGCGTTGTCGACGGCGGATGAGCCGTGCACGTCGTGTCACGGACCGGGGCAGACGCGGGTGGAACTGACGGTGGAGGGGCGGTCGCGGATGTCGGTGTCGAAGGCGGGAGTTCGGACGCTGAACATGGTGACGCCGATCTACAACGAGCCGGCGTGCAGTAACGCGGCGTGTCACGCGCATCCGGTGGAGGTGCGGGTGCTGGGGGTGCTGGACGTGGCGCTGAGCACGGAGCCGCTGGAGAACGAAGAGGCATCGGTGCGCTGGCAGGTGACGATCTCGACGCTGGTGCAGATTGTGCTGATCGCGCTGTTTATCGTGTTTTTCACGCGGTATTTCGTGACGCTGCCGATTCGGGAACTGATCGACGGCACGAAGGCGGTGAGCGCGATGGAACTCGACAAGGAGATCGTGATCAAGCACGGCAGCGTGGAGATGGACGAGCTGGTGACGAGTTTCAACACGATGCGGGACCGGCTGCGCGGGGCGATGACGGAGCTGAACCAGTTTACGCAGAGCCTCGAGGAGAAGGTGAGCCAGCGGACGGAGCAACTGCGGGCGGCGCATCAGAAGCTTTTGCATAGCGACCGGCTGGCGTCGCTGGGGCAGCTTTCGGCGAGCGTGGCGCACGAGATCAATAATCCGATTTCGGGGGTGTTGAACCTGTCGATGCTGTTGCAGCGGATGTTGAAGCAGGACGGGGTGCCGCCGGAGCGGCTGGCGGATTTCCGGCGATATTTGCAGCAGATTTCGAGCGAAACGACGAGGGTGGGGCGGATTGTGTCGGATTTGCTGGCGTTTTCGCGGCGTTCGAAGCCGCAGCGGGCGGACGCCGATCTGAACAAGATCATCCGGAGCACGGTTTCGCTGGTGGGCCACAAGCTGAAGTTGTGCGACACGACGGCGATCCTGAACCTGGACGAGCAACTGCCGATGGTGCAGTGCGACGCGTCGCAGATGCAGCAGGTGGTGCTGAATCTGGTGATGAACGCGGCGGAAGCGGCGCAGGGGCGGGGCGGCGGCAAGATTGTGATCACGACGCGGACGAACGAGGCGCGGGACGGCGTGGAGATGGTGGTGGAGGACAACGGCGAGGGGATTCCGCCGGAGAATCTGAGCAAGATATTCGAGCCGTTTTTCACCTCGAAGTCGGATGGGAAGGGCGTGGGACTGGGGTTGGCGGTGCTGTATGGCATTGTGCGGGAGCATGACGGCGAAGTGGATGTGAAGAGCAAGGTGGGCGTGGGCACGAGTTTCACGATCAGCCTTCCGCTGGTGTCCTCGGACCTGCTTGAGGAGCCGGTGGTGCGAGGGTAGAGCCGGGTGGCGGTGATCACGGTGGTCAGGTTCGGCATGCTGGATGCGCGGATCGAATCCGAGGTAATGGGCTTTCTGGCCCGGACGCTGGACTGCGAAGTCCAGAGCGGGCCGGTGTTGCCTGAGCCGGCGGGCGCGCTGGACGAGCGCCGGCAGCAGTGGATGGCGATTGATTTTCTGAAAGCGCTGGTGGCCGCGGCGCCGGCGCGGGGTCGGATTCTGGGGTTAACCGGACGGGATCTGTACATACCGATGTTGAGTTTTCTGTTCGGGCAGGCGCAATTGGACGGGGCGGCGGCGCTGGTGTCGGTGGCCCGGTTGCGGCAGGAGTTCTACGGGTTGCCGGGGGACGACGGGTTGTTGCTGACGCGCGCCCGCAAAGAGGCGCTGCACGAGTTGGGACACACGTTCGGGTTGGTGCATTGTCCGGACCCGGGGTGTGCGATGAGCCTGTCCACCAATTTGCCGCAGGTGGATTTCAAGCGCGATGCGTATTGTACGAATTGCGGCGGGACGGCGCGCGCGCGTCTGGCCGCATTGAACGGGGAAACGAAATGAAAGAACGCTGGCAGATTCTGGTGATTGACGACGAGGAGGTGATGCGCGAGTCGCTCGCCGCCTGGTTGCGCGAGGACGGCTACACGGTGGACACGGCGCAGTCGGGCCTGGACGGCGTGTCGCACGCGCGGCAGAAGGAGTACGCGATCTATTTCATCGATCTGAAGATGCCGGGCGGGATGGATGGCATCGAGACGATGATGGAGATCCGCCGGATGCAGCCGGAGGCCTCGGTGATCATCATCACGGCGTACGCGACGGTGGACACGGCGATCACGGCGATGAAAGAGGGGGCGCAGGAGTACATCGTCAAGCCGTGCAATCCGGAAGAGATCTCGATGCTGGTGGAGCGGATCATCAAGATCAAGAACCTGCAGCGCGAGAACCAGATCCTGCGCAAGCGATTGACGGGGCAGTATGAATTTCGCGACATTATCACGAAAAACCCGAAAATGCTGTCGCTGCTGGAACTGGTGCGCGACGTGGCGAGCATGCGCTCGACGGTGCTGATCCGGGGCGAGAGCGGGACGGGCAAGGAACTGGTGGCGCGGGCGGTGCATTTCTCGGGCGATCGCGCGCAGAAGGCGTTCGTGGCGGTTTCGTGCGCGTCGCTGGCCGAGACGCTGCTGGAGAGCGAACTGTTCGGCTACGAGAAGGGGGCGTTCACGGGGGCGAACGCACAGGCGAAAGGGAAGTTCGAGATCGCGGCCGGGGGGACGATCTTTTTGGATGAAATCGGGGATATATCTCCGAAATTGCAGGCGGATTTGCTGCGGGTGTTGCAGGAGAAGCGGTTTTACCGGCTGGGCGGCACGAACGAAGTCCAGGTGGATGTGCGGGTGATCGCGGCAACGAACAAGGATCTGGCGGAGGAGGTGCGCGAAGGACGGTTCCGCGACGATCTGTACTATCGCCTGAACGTGATCGAGATTCAGATTCCGCCCTTGCGGCAGAGACGCGAGGACATTCCGCTGCTGGCGCGGCATTTGCTGGAGCGGCTGTCGTCGGAATGCGGGAAGGAGTTGTCGGGGTTGAACGAGGACGCGCTGAAGGTGCTGTTGTCCTACGACTGGCCGGGCAATGTGCGCGAACTGGAGAACGCGATCGAGCGGGCGGTGGTGACGTGCCGGGGGCGGCAACTGACGGCGGATGATTTCTCGTTCCTGGCGCAGGCGGTGGAGGCGCGGACGAATTTCACGGTGCCGGCGATTCCATTGCAGGAACTGGAAAAGCTGGCGGTGCAGGCGGCGCTGGAGCGTTCGTCGGGCAACGTGAAGGAAGCGGCGCAGGCGCTGGGGATCGACCGGTCGACGATGTACGAGAAGATCAAGCGGTACGAGATCGAGCGCTGAGGCGGCGAACGCAGAAAGGCCCGGGGTCCGTTGGGACCGCCGGGCCTTGCCTTGTGTCGAGAGGGGATTACGGGGCGAGGAACATCTTGCCGTAAACAGCGTCCCAGTTGGCGTCAGGCTGAGCCTGGGGCAGATCTTCCATGAGACTGCCGCCGTCGGCGAGAGCGGGGCCGGCGCCGGCCGGGGCGACCATGATCTGGAGGCGTTCGAGTTCGCGGCGGAGCCAGGCGCTGACTTCGGCGCCGCGCAGGAGGTGAGCGAGGTTGGGGTTGGCGCGGGTGGGCCGGACCTTGAGATACCAATCCTGGTCCGGGCCGCCGGTTTCGATGACCATGCCGTCGACGGGGGAGAGGACGCGGACGGGGGAGTCGTTGCGGAAGGCGTACCAGGCTGCGCCGTTGGTGGTGAGCGAGTCGCCGGGCTTGGGGAGTTCGACGCGGTCGGGGGTGCCGAGGAGGCGGCGGCCGAGGTCGTCGAGGCCGATGGTCATGGTGCCGTCCTCTTCGACGCGAACCCAGGTGTGGCCGCGATGATAGAGGCGGTCGGACGGGAAGTCGAGGCCGAAGGCATCGAGGCTGACGGCGGAGGTGGCGGGTTCGAGTTGGGCGAAGCGCGGATGGTCGGCGCAGTGGCCGCATTCAAAGGAGTTGTGACATTCACGCCGGGCGGCGCAGCCGGTGAGTTCGTGGCGGCAGCGGCGGTCCTGTTCGCCGAGGTCATGGAAGTCGCTGTGCCACTGGATGGCGGCGGTGCGGTTCTTGCGGAAATTGTCCAGCACGCGCTGGACGACGAAGAACATCGTCACGGCCATGGTGGCGGCCACGAGGCCGAAAGCGGTCAGGAACACGATGTGTCCGACGGTCCAGTGAAATCCATCAACGAACGGGAACATTGCCAACCTCCTTGGGATTGAGTTGCAGGTCCTGTTCCTGGGGGAACAGGTTGAGATAGCGGTAGGACAGCGAGTACACGATCACGGCGTAGGCGATGACGCCGCCGAAGACCGCGTATTCCACCCAGTTGGGCAGATAGAGCATGAATTCATCGAACGAAAGCGTGGGCAGGGCGAGGGTCTGGATGGTCATGACGAAGCGATTGAAGACGACGCCGAGACAGGCGAGCGCGGCGCCGAGGGTGATGAGGCCGGGGCGTTCACGGAGGCGGCGCGAGAGCAGCAGCAGGGCCGGGATCATGCCGAAGATGACGACTTCGGTGAACAGAGTGGCATGGCCGAAGGGGCGGAATTCGTAGAATTCCCAGGGTGCGACGCCCGCGCGAACGCTGGTGGAGTTGAGCCACATGAGCGTGTCGGTGCATTTGAGGGCGACGTAGATGGTGAGCAGCACGCCGGTGGTTTTGGCGAGGGTCCGGTAGATGTCTTCCTTGACGAGGCGCTTGCCGGTGATCTTTTCGACCAGTTTGGTGGTCAGGATGATGAAGCTGGGCCCGACGGCGGCGGCGGAGAGGACGAAGAGGAAGAAGGTGGTGGGCCAGATGGAGAAGCCTTCGCGGAAGGCGAAGGGGCGGCCGCGCATGACGCCGAACAGACCGCCGAGCGAGCCCTGGTGGAAGAAGGAGAGGAAGACGCCGATGCCCGCGAAGACCGGCATGAGCTTGTGGAGTTCCCACTCGAAGACGAGGAACGAAGGGACCTGTTTGAATTTGCGGTTTTTGAGCAAAATCGGCAGGTATTCGATGGAAAGCACGATCAGGTAGCAGGTGATGCAGAAGGTGACTTCGGTGAGCATCGAGTGGGTGTTCGGATGCCAGAAAGTGAACCAGGAGCGGAGCGGCTGTCCGACATCGACGGCGAGCACGGCGACGGCGCCGCTATAGCAGAGGAAGCCGAGGACCACGGCGCTGTTGATGACGGCCTTGATCTCTTTCCACTTGAGGATGTAGAGCAGGAAACCGGAGAAGAACGCGCCGGCGCCAAGAGCGATGACGGCGAGATCGAGGAAGATCCAGAGGCCGAAGCCGAAGCGGTTGTCGAGATGGGTTTCGCCGAGGCCAAAGCGGAGGCACAGGTAGGTGGCGTAGAGGCCGAGCAGCAGCAGGCCGATCCAGGGGGAAAGCCAGGCCATGAATTTGCCCGTGGAGCAGCGTTCGTGACCGCGCACGATCCACTGTTTCTCGGCGGACTCGATGGCGTTGGGCTTGGCGAGGGTGCCGGTCATGTTACGAGTTCCTCCCTTCGGCGGCCGGCGTGGAGCCGTTCGCGGTGCGTTCGGCGAGATTGCGCCGCCATTCGTGTTCGGAGTGATAGTAGACTTTCGGTTCGGTTCCGAGTTTGGCGAGGAAGCGGAAGCTGTTGGGGTCCTTCGCGAGGCGGGTGACTTCGGACTCTTCGTCGTTCAGGTCGCCGAAGACGATGGCCTGGGTGGGACACGCTTCGACGCAGGCAGGCGTGTAAGTGTAGTCGTCGTTGCCTTCGAGCGCGGCCTGGTCCTCGGCGAGATGGAGACGGCCGTGGCAGAAGTCGCATTTCTCGACGACGCCGCGCATACGGGGAGCGACGGCGGGATTGAGGGTCTGTTCCATGCCGGCGGGCCATTCGGGGTCGGACCAGTTGAAGTAGCGCGCGTGGTAGGGGCACGCGGCAATGCAATACCGGCAGCCGAAGCAGCGCTGCGGCATCTGGTCCACGATGCCGGAGAGCTTGTCGAGCTCCACGGCCTGTTGCGGGCAGACGGATTCGCAGGGCGGGTGTTCACACTGCATGCAGGGCATGGGGACGAAGCCCGAGCGGCGGGCGGGCATCGGCTGGCGGTCGTTCACGGGGAAGACGCGCATGAGGGTGATGCCGGTGCGGTCGGTGATCTTGTCCTTGGCCGGGGCGCAGTTGTTTTCGACGGCGCAAGACATCATGCAGGCGCCGCAACCGGTGCAGGCGTCCAGGTTGATGACCATGCCGAAGCGGCGGGTCTTGCGATTCTGCTGGACCGGCGGGTTGGCGGGGTTTGCGGGGGTGGTGGCCGTCATGGGTCATGCCCTCCCGAGGCGGACACGGACAGCGCGGAGAGCGGAGCCGTGGGCTGTGGCGAACAGATCGAGCGTGTCTGTCGCGCCAGGTGAAACTTCAACGACCCCCTGCATCACGGCATCGCTCAACCGGACCGTGACGGGGCATTTGGCCTGTTCCGACTCGACAAGGAGCCGGGCGCCCGCTTTGATGTTCAGGCGGCGGGCGGTGGCCGGGTGGATCATGGCGAAGGGCAAATCTGGGCACCCGGGCCGGGGAGAAGCAAATATGGAACTCAGGAAATCAGGAATAGATTACTCTGTTTCCAGCTTTCCACATACAGCCCGGCGGCACTCAACCTGTCGCCGCGTTCACCCGGCAGACCTGAGCAAAAACCTCTGCCGGCAAAGGACCGGCGGCAAAATCCGCCAGGGCCGCATCGAGCTGGGCGCGATTGCTCGCGCCGACCACCACGCGGTCGAGCTCCGCGAGCCCAAAGGCAAAGCGGTGCGCCAAGCTCGCCAGCGTCAGCCCATGCTGTTCGGCCAACGCCTGCAGCCGGATGGCGCGGTCGATCTGCGGACCCCACACCCAATGCGGCCGCTCGCGGACAAACTCCTCGTGTCGCGCTCCGAGCAGCCCCATGTGCAGCGGGCTCGCGCCGTAGATCAGGGCGCCTTGGCGGCGGACCCGCGGCACGTCTTCCGCCAGGCCGTCAAAAATCACCGGATCCAGCCGGCGAAACAGCATCACCACGTCGAAGGCGCCCGATTCGAGCAGGCCGTCCCAGCCGGTGCCATGGCCGCTCGCCAGTCCGAGCCGGCGCGCCAGTCCCTCCTCCTTGAATTGCCGCAGCCGCTCCACCACCCGCGGCCGCTCCGCCATCGGGGTGAATTCCGGTTCGTGCAAAAAGAGCAGGTCCACGGCCGGCAGCCCCAACGCGTCCAGGCTGCGCCGCAGGCTGTCCCGCAATCCGGTGTCGGAATGGTCAAACCGGGCTTCGTGCAGGTCGGGCCACGGCACCCGGCCGACCTTGGTGCTGACGATCGGACGCGGACCGGACCACTGCGCCAGCGCGCGGCCGAGCAGTTTTTCGGCGCTGCCGTAGGAAGGCGCGGCATCGAACACCCGCACGCCGCGCTCCAGCGCATGGAAGATGGTCGCCAGCGACTCGCCCTCATCCACCGGCCCCCAAGTGCCGCCAAGCCCGGCCAGCCCAAGCGCCAGCCGGCTCTCGCCCAAGCCACGGGCCGCAAGCTGCGGGGAAACACCAAACTCCGTCCGCCGCGTGGGTCGCGGCTCGCCTGCTGAAGTGCTCATGCTACTT
>DNFG01000133.1:8654-9170 GCA_003487005.1 Bryobacterales bacterium | reverse complement strand
CCCGGCAACACCGGAGCCACCACGCTCGCCGCCGTCTTCACCGCGGAGGTCTCCTTCTGCGCCGCCTCCGTCACCACCCCCGCCATCGCCGTGGCCAGCCGCTCCGCCGCCTGCCGCCATTCACTCCCGCGCGTTTCGTCGTCTTTGTTCAACATTCTGCCGCTCCTTCTCCCATTCCTCTTCGAGCACCGCCAGTGCCTCCGCGTCCTTCGCCGCCAGCGTCCACAGATCCCCGCCCCCCAGCCGCTTCCACACCGCGAACATCTCCAGCCACGCCTGGCTCGCCGCCGTGATCTCCGTCCGCGGGCACGCCTCCGTCATCACCGGACCCCGCGCCCACACCACCTTCACCGGCGCCGCCCGCCCTTCCGCCAGCCACCCGCAACGCCTCTGCACCGGCAGACCGTTCTTCCGGCACGTCTCGCAATCCCACCCGGTCTGCCGCCCAAGCGCAAAGTGGAACGCGACTCTCAGTTTTTTCGCTCGCCCTCGCTCAACGTCAACTCCGACCGCACC
>DNFG01000133.1:8187-8394 GCA_003487005.1 Bryobacterales bacterium | reverse complement strand
CTCAACGTCAACTCCGACCGCACCGCCGCCGCCATCTCACGGCACAACCCCTCCGGCCCCTTCTCCACCACCGCCCCCACGCTCGCCGCCTCCCCGTCGATCACCAACCCCGCCAACTCCAGCACTCCCCACTCCACGTAAATCCGGTCCGCTTCCAACTCCAGCTCCGCCGCCGCCAACCGCTCCACCGCGCCCTCTCCCGCCGCC
>DNFG01000133.1:6997-7845 GCA_003487005.1 Bryobacterales bacterium | reverse complement strand
CCCCCCCCCGCCTCGCCAGCGATGCCCGTCTCACCCGGTACCGCACGGCGGGCATCTCCTCCGATGCCCGCCAAAACGCGCTCTCCCACTGCACCTGCTCACCCGAAGGCAATCCACAGCTCATCATTCACTCCTCCCTGCGCCCGCGATGACCGGAACCGCCACCGCAGCCGCGTTTCTTCATCCAGAAATTCCGGCGTCTCCGGAACAAAACTCTTCATCCACACGCCCGCCATCTGCCCCGCCCGGTCCCCCATCTGCAACATCAGCGAAACCGGCTGCCGCCACCGCGCCGCCTGGTACACCTCCTCGAACACCGCCGTGTCCTGGCTGTACAACTCAAACTCCGCCGTCACCTCCCGCTCGCCCGGCGCGATGCACCGCGGCCCCAGCGACCCGAACTCCCGCGTCCGCGCCTCGATGTTGTTCCTGACCCGAACCCGCGCCGACGTCACCGTGTGCAACTGTGATGGACCCAGGCCAATCCACATCTGCCCCAGATGGCCCAGCACCGGCGCCGCATCCATCACCTCCACCGCCGGCTCCGCCGGATAACCCGCCCCCTCCGTCGCGCTGTCCCGCAACTCCGCCGCCACCCCCGCGAACCGCAACTCGTGAAAGTCGCCATTCACCTCCATCTCCATCTCGTCCACCACCGCCCCGCGCACCATCCGCTGCACCGCCGTCTCCGGACTCCAGTAGTCGTACAGCGTCACGCTCGGCAGCGTCTCGCTCAACCCGTAGCTCACCCCGCCGCCCACCGGCGCCGTCCCCATCCACGGCGTGAACGGCGCACTCACCACCACCGTCTGCGCGTCCACGACCCCCGACACCATCCGCAACTCCGC
>DNFG01000133.1:0-6723 GCA_003487005.1 Bryobacterales bacterium | reverse complement strand
CCCGCCGTCACCGCCATCCCTTCGCTCAGTCCGTGCTGGGTCTGAAACTGCATCACCAGCCCGTTCACCGACGCCATCCCGCCGGCCGATACCACCGCGCTCTCGCCCAGCGCCGACTCCAGCAACGCCCCGTACCGAGGCTTCGCCACCCCCTCGTCCCGGCTCGCCAGGTATGTCTTCACCTCAAACTCAGTCCGCCGCCGCAGCTCCGCCGCCACCCCCTGGTACGTCCGCGTCCCCGTCTTGTCCCGCCGCCGGACCGCCTCCCGCTCCTCCCGGATCCCCAGCCCCACGGCCGGAAACCGCTCCGCCGCCGTCACCGGCGCCGGCACCCCGTAACCCGTCTCCCGAGCCACGTAAAACCTGTTGTTGTTCGATGCAATATAGCAAGCCATCTCGTTCGTCCTTTTTAGTGCCGGCTCAGGTCCACTTCACACGTCACCCGCGCCGTCTGCTGAAAATGCAATCCGCCCTTCTTCACCGGATCAAACACCACCTCGTACACCCCGCTCAGCGTCATCCCTTCGCCCAGCGGCCCCCGGCTTCGCTCCACCACGTCCGTCACCACGTCCGCGTAAAACTGCAAATCCTCCGTCAACCCCTCCAGCCGGTCCTGCGAAACCCGCACCTCCACCACCACCTCCACCGTCCCCGAAAACCGCCGGAACTTCTCCGTCATCCGGTTCAGAATCCGCGTCACATACACCTGAAACACCGGGTACTCCCGGCCCCCGCTCTTCTCCTGCAACTCCGCGCTCGACTGCACTGCGCCCACCCGCCGCCCCAATCGCGATAACAGCAGGCTCTGCGGCCGGTCCCGCAGCGCCGCCACGCTCTGCGCCAGTCCCGTCTCGCTCCCCAGTACCTCCCGGACCTTCTCCACCACTCGCTGTGTCGGTGTCGCCATCCTTCTACCTCCCCAACAGCCGCCGCCACGTCACGAACCGCTCCGGCTCCTGACCCCGCCCAGGCCCCGGCCCTTCCGCCAGCGGCCCCTCCGGCGCCATCCACTCCTCGCTCAATCCCAGCGGACTCTCGCTCTGCCGCTTCAACCCCTCCGCCGTGAAACCCGCGTACAGATACCAGCCCGTCGCTCCGTTCTCCTGTCCCGCCGGCTTCACCGTCAGACTGTGCAAGCTCCGCCCTTCCACCACCGCCACCGGGCTCGCCGCGCTCTCCTGGCCCGCCCCGTTCACCCACGACACCCGCAAATAATAGGCCCGCGGCTGAATCGCGCCCATTCCCAGCGCCGCCTCCACCCCCGGGGGACGCCGCAGCGGCGTCCCCGTCAGTCCCACTCCCCCCTCCAGCACCCGCCGCCCCGCGTCGTTCGCCTCCTTCAGGTACGCCTTCCAGCGCCCCCCGAAACGATCGTTCAACTGGCTGAAATACGCGTCCCGGTACACCATCGCCAGCGTCAGCAAAGCATGCCACCGGCCCATCGCCAGTGTCGCTACCACCTCCTCCAGCCGGCCCGTCCCCGACCGCCTCAGCAACGCCTCCACCTCGATCTCGATCTCCCGCTTCGCCAGTTCCAGCTTCCGCCCCAGATCGATGCCCTCGCCGTGCGCCACCTCCAGCACCGCGCTGTCCTGCGTCTGCAGGTCCTCCACCGAACTCAGTTCGCCATCAACCAGTAATGCCATCGTTCCGTCCTCCTTCCCTCTAACTCCGCGGCTGCTTGTCCGCCCGCGCTTCCCGCTCCAGCCCGTTCATCAACTGCACGTGAATCCGCTGTGCCGCCTGCGCCCGCGTCCAGGCCTCGTGCGCCTCCTGCTGCTCCATCCGGAACAACTCCGCCTCTTCCTCGCTCGCCAGTCGCGCCCGCCCCTCCACCAGCAGCCGGCAGGCCACTTCCTTCGTGACCTCCGACATCACCCCCGCCACGCCCCCGTCCGGCGTCGCCTCGCTCACCACCACCTGGTCGCCATCCGGCATCTCCTCGCCCTTCTTCCGCAGCTTCCGGTAATACCCCTTCAGATCCATTCCGCTTCTCCTTTCTTCTCTCCGATTCCGCCGCCCAACCAACCAGGCCCGGCGGGACGATGAACCACCGCCCCGCCAGCCCGCCGCCGCTAGCTCCGCACCTGCACGCCGTGCGAGTTCCGCAGCACGCCCACCCCGTATAGCATGTCCACCGTGAACTGCTGTGCCAGCGTGTTCGGCTGGTAGCTCATCAGCACCCGCATGCCGAAATTGCCCAGCTCCGCGTACTCCGCGATCCCGCCCGTGCCCGGCAAAGGCTTCGGCAACCGCCGGATCGCCAGACCGATCGCGCTCTTCGCGAACGCCACATTGTGCGTCGTCACCGGGCTCGTCCCCGTCTTCGGCACGAAGTGCGACCGGAACACGTAGAAGTCCTTCAACTTCCCGATCGTCCCGTCCACCAGCGCCCGCAAACCGGCCTCGCCCGCCGTGTTGTACTCGCTGAACCGCGCCACCTGCCGCAATGCCGAGTACGAACTCCCGTCCACCACCAGGTACTTCGGCTCGTTCGCCGGCACCTTCGCGTTGAACAGCGCCGTCTCCGCCGCGTCAATCACGCTCTCCGCCAGCGGCGTCCCGCCCGTGCCCAGCGGCGAATTCGCCGTGAACTGGCTGTACAACCCCAGCAGATCGCTCTCCACCCGCTCGGCCAGCGCCACCATCGCCGGCTGCATGTACAGCCGCAGCAGGTCCGGCACCGCAATCACCTTCGTCACATCCGGAATCTGAAACGTCGCTTCCACGTGCGAATTCAGAATGATCTGCGCGTTCTGCAAATCCGGATTCTGCGTCACCACCGTGCCGCCTTCCGCGATGTTGTTCGCCTGCATCACCGGCGGAATCGGCACGTTCACCGTGTCCCCCGCCTGCGCCAGCGTCGGCTCGAAATCCCGGTTCACCAGGTTCCCCATCACCAGGTGCCCCATCAACGCCGGAAGCGCGTCCACCGCCACCAGCTTCACAATCGCATTCGCCAAATTGGCTGAAGTAATCGCTGCCATCTTCTTCTCCTTCTCTCTCTCGCCTCTACTACTCGCCCCGCAGGCTCTCTCGCGCCACCTGCGAGATCCGCTCCCGAACCTTCTGCAACTCCTCCGCGCTCATCCCCGGCCGGATCCGCTCCAGTTCGATCCCATACCCGCCCCCGCCGCTCATCCGCGGCCCCGGCGTCATCCCGCTACCCCCGGCAATCCGCGCCGGCAGAAACTCCGGATTCTCCTGCACCCACGCCGTCAGGTACTCCCGGACCCCCGCTTCCCCCTCCGGCGTCTTCGCCACCAGACGCCCGTCCTCCGCTCGCCGGATCTCGTTCTTCACCACCTGAAACGCCAGATCCACCTTCGCCACCCCCAAACGCTGCAACTCGTTCCGGATCGCCGCGCTCCGCTCGCTCTCCTCCGCCTGCCGCCGCGTCCGCTGGTTCTCCTCCACCAACTCGTTCACCCGCCGCTCCAGCGACTCCCGCCGCCGCTTCTCCTCCACCAACTCCGCCTTGTACGCCGGCTCCGCCCGCGTCCGCTCCGACGTCAAATACTCCTCGATCACCCCGCGCATCAAACGCCGCAGTTCATTGCTCTCCTGCTCCATTCCTCTCTCTCCTTTCTTCTCCCAACCCTTAATGAGAACCACCTGATAAATTGGTGCCGGGGACCCAATAGCTCTTCCCGGCACTCATTTCAAAGCACTTTTCTCTTCCTCTGGACCCCAATAGCCATCAACCCCCCTCAATCTCCCGCGCGATCTGGTCCTTCACCTCCTGCCGCGCATCACACAGAAACTTCATCGCCAGCTTCTTGAACACCTGCTTCCGCAGCGTCCCCGACTCGATCCCCATTCCCAGCAGCCGCTCCGCGTCCGCCAGTTCATCCGAAAAATCCCCAATGTCGAACTCGTCCAACCCCGCCACATCCACCCCGATCGCGTCCTCCCGCCCCGCCACTATCGCCTTCAACACCCGCTTCATCGTCTCCTTCACCGAATCCCCGAAACCCCGCAGCACCTCCTGCGTGATCGCGTAGTCCCGCTCCTTGCTGTACCCCGTCATCGCCGTCGCCTTCGACAAGCCTCCCCCCGCCTGGCTCATCAGGTAACAGACCCGGTAGATCTCGTCCTTCAGCCGGTCCAGATTCCGCAGCGCGATCTCATAGACATGCCCCTCCGGCTCCGTCCACCCGAACTTGTCGTCCTGCCCCAACTGCAGGTAATAACTGTCGCCCACCAACTGCTCGAACTTCCGGTCCGTGTACACCACCGGCATCGCAAACAGCCCGTTCGTCAGCGCCCAGCTCAGCCCGTTCGACTTGTTAAAGTGCTCCAGTTGCAGCGACGCCGCCTTGTTCATCAACCACAAACCCTCGCCCACTGAAAACTCGAACACCGGCACCCTCCGCTGTCCCGCCAGCCCGTGCCGCCCCTCGTCCACCAGCCCCGTCTCGCCTTTCACCGCCCCCGTCTCCACCTGCCGGTAAATCCGGAACGTCTCCCGGTCATAGCGGATCCACCGCCGCTCCACCCCCGCCTCCCCGTCCGCGCCCTGCACCACCCGCTCCGTCCGCAGCACCGCCCACTCCAGTTCGCCCTGCTCGTCCCGCTCCCAATTGATCAGACTCGACGCCGGGTACTCGCACAAATACGCCCGCGACATCCCCAACTCGTCCTCTTCCGCCCGCGTCGTCGCCTTCCGCCCGATCCGCGGAAAATCCACCACCACGTAGCTCTTCCCCAGCACCAGCGCATTCACCACCTGCCGCCGGAAAAACTCGCTCAGCGTCGACCCACGCAGGTCGCAGTCCTCCGCGAACTCGTTATAGAACGCCCGCCCGCGCTCGTCTCCTCCCTCGAACGCCAGCACCGGCTCCCGCCGGAACAGCGTCGCTCCATACCAGTCGATAATCGACCCGATATAGTTCTCGTAATACGCCCGCTGCAGCCGCTCCCGGAACACGTCGCCCGGTTCGTTCTTCCGCGCCACCAGGTACCGGTCCGCGTTCCGGATCATCTGCTCGCCGCCCACGTACAAATCCCAGTACTTCGGCCACACGTCCCCTTGCGCCCGGTATTCCGGGTGCTCTCGATTGATCTCTTCCACGTCTGTCTCCTTCCCGCCTACAGAATCCGCTTCGCCCGGTAGCCCACCGTCTGCACCGTCCGGTGATACTCCTCCCACACCAAATACCCCAGCGCGTCCGACAGGTGCGTCAGCCGGCTGTCCCGCTGCTTGTCGATCTCATTCGTCCCTTCAACCCACGACACACTCTCGAAATCCTGAATCAACTTCCGGCACTTCGGGTCCACCAGCAACCCCACGTCGCCCGCCGCGTTGCACAACTTCCCGTTCACCAGTTCCACCCGCCGGCGTACCGGCGGATTCGCCTTCGGAATCAGATAGTCCACCTTCTTCACCCCAAACTCCGCCAGCGTGTCCTCCAGAATCTCCCGGTCGCTCCAACCCGCCGTCGTCTGCCGGTGCGCCGACGCGTCCGCGTAGATCCTCAAACCCGCCCGGATCCGCGGATACCGCTTCACCAGTTCCTCGCACGCGTCCCGCGTCCCCGCCCGCCGCAGCACGATCTCGTCCAGCACCCGGACCTCCCGGCCATCCATCTGCACCACCAGCGACGACATCGGATCCACGTTGAAATCCAATGCCCACAACACCGGCTCCGCCGGATCCATCTTCAAAGGCTCCACGTTCTGCATCCGGTCGAACCGCCGGTACACCAGCCCGCCCTTCGGCGCCAGGTACGCGCCCAACACTTCCTGCGCGTAAAAATCCTCGTCATAACTGTGCTTCAGACGCTCGTAATAGTCCGGCGTCTTCGCCAGCAGATGCACGTTCTCGAACGGCTCCGCCACCACCACTTCGTAGCCTTCCACCGGATGCCCGATGAACCGCCGCCACACCCAGTCATACCCGCGCGGCGTCCACACCGCGCACCCGCAAAGGCGCTCCGCTTCGGGGTCTCTGAGCCTCCCCTCCAGCCGGATCCACGCCTCCTCGGTCGCGTACGTCAGCTCGTCCAGCGCGAACCACGCCAGGTTCGTCCCGCGCAGCCGCTCCGGCTCGTCCAGACTCCGCAGCAGAATCTCCGAATTCAGGTGCTCCAGCACCAGCAATCCTTCCGATTTGTTGTGTTCGTAACCCACGTCCGCGTCGCTCAACGTCCGGAACAGCGCCGGCAACGTCGCGTCCCTCAGCATCGCGAGCGTCGGGGCGCCCAGTAATCCTGTGCGCCCCTGATTCGCGTACGCCAGCCGC
This sequence comes from Bryobacterales bacterium, assembly GCA_003487005.1. GTDB lineage: Bacteria > Acidobacteriota > Terriglobia > Bryobacterales > Bryobacteraceae > PNKE01. The sequence continues at coordinate 479 of DNFG01000133.1, read as the reverse complement.
AGCACTTCCTGACACAAAGCCGCGCTCTTGCCCGATCCAATCGGCCCCGAAAAGCCCTTGAATCGAGCCTTGCTCGCGTGAAAGCCAAGCTGTGACTGCAGTGGTCCGTATGTGAACTCGATTAGCTTTCGTTCACCCACGGCTTTCCCGTCCTCGGATCAATCCACTGCACCGTGATCTTCGTGGGCCGCTCCCGTCCCAACTCCTTCTCCAGATTCAGCAGCCGGATCAGATCGCCCATCGTCGTCTTGCCCGATTCCTGCTCCAGCTTGTCCGCCGCCTGCTTGATCAGCGTCCGGATCAACCGCCGTCTCGCCGCCTCGCTCAGCACCCGCGCGACCCGCTTCACCCGCTTCTTCCTCGTTGACTCCGCCGGAGCCTCCTCGGCCTCCTCCGGCTGTCCGTCTTCCTCGACCGGATCCAGCTCCAACTCCGGTTCCAGTCCATCCGCCTCCGCCCGCTTCAGGGGCGTCTTCTTC
>DNFG01000044.1 GCA_003487005.1 Bryobacterales bacterium | reverse complement strand
CCCCCCCAACCCCCGCCCCCCCCCGCCGCAATTCCTCTTCCTCCGTCACCTCGGCCGCCCCCGGCCGCGTGCTCTCCCCCCCGATGTCCAGCAGATCCGCCCCCTCGTCCTCCAGTCGCAGCGCCTGCTCCACTGCCGCCTCCACCCCCGCGAACCGGCCCCCGTCGCTGAACGAATCCGGCGTCACGTTCACCACCCCCATCACCAGCGCCCGGTCCCCGCGCAGCAGCGCCTTCCGCGTCATGACAGTTCGACCAGCGTCTCCATCCGCTTCAGTTGCCCGCACGCCGCGTAAATGTCCAGGCCCCGCGGCTTCCGGATGAATGTCGGAAACGACCGCTTCAGCCTCGCCTGAAATGCCAGAACCCGCTCCGCGTCCGGTGTCTCAAACGGAATCCCCGGCCCCGGATTCAGCGCAATCAGGTTCACCTTGCAATTCAAATTCCCCAGCAGGCCCGCCACCCGCCGCGCGTCCGCGTCCGTGTCGTTCACCCCTTTCAACAGCACATATTCGAACGTCAGCTTCTCCCATGGCCGCAGCGGATACACCTTGCACGCCGCCAGCAGATCCTCCAGATTCCACTTCTTCGTGATCGGCATGATCGCCTCGCGCTGCTCCTGCGTCGACGCGTTCAACGAGATTGCCAGCCTCGGCCTGACCTCCGCCACCCCCAACTCCAGCACCCGCGCCGTGATCCCCGACGTCGACACCGTGATCCGCTTCTCCGAGATTCCCAACCCCTTCGGATCGCTCAGAATCCGCGTCGCCTTCAGGACCGCCGCCAGATTCAGCAACGGCTCGCCCTGCCCCATCATCACGATGTTGATCCGCCGTTCGTCCGCCCACAACCCGTTGTCCCGCGCCAGCGTCAACACCTGCCCCACGATCTCGCCGGCCGTCAGGTTTCGCTCCAGCCCCATCAGCGCCGTCAGGCAGAACTTGCAGTCCACCGGGCATCCCACCTGCGTCGAAATGCACAGCGTGTCGCGGTGGAACTCCGGCATGAACACCGCCTCCACCGTCTTGCCGTCATCCAGCCCCAACAGGTACCGCCGGGTCCCGTCCGCCGAGTCATACCGCGACACCACCTCCGGCCCCGACAACGAAAACCGCTCCGCCAGCGCCGCCCGCTCCGCCTTCGGCAGCCCCGTGATCTCCTCGAACGACTCCACCCGCCGCTGATACACCGCCTCGTAGATCTGCCGCGCCCGGTACGCCGGCGTCCCCGCCCCCAGCGCCTCGCGCAAGTCCTCGACATCCATCCCCGGTATTTTCTGTAACAAACTCGTCCCTCGCCCCTCCAGTCTACCGGACCCACTCGAGCCACAACGCCCCCGCCGCCAGGCTCAGCACCGTCAACGGCGCACCCACCCGCAGATACTCCCAGAACCCGATCGCCACCTCCCGCCGCGCCCGCTGCACCACGATCAGGTTCGCCACCGACGCCACCAGCGTCAGATTCCCCGCCAGCGTCGACGCCATCGCCAGCGTCAGCCACCCCGTTTGCGGATCTGTCAACTGCGGCATCAACGGCCGGAACACCAGCACCGCCGGCACATTGCTCACCAGATTCGACAGCACCGCCGCCAGACCCGTCATCACCCAGATCCGGTCCAGCCCCAACCCCCGCGCCACCCGGAACAGATCTTCGTCCAGAGAACTCTTCTCCACCCCCGCCACCACGATGAACAAACCCGCGAACAACGCCAGCAACGGCCAGTCTATGTCGTGATACACCTTCTCCGGCTTCACCCGCCGCGTCACCAGCAGCGCCGCCCCCGCCACGATCGCCGTCTGCGCCACCGGCCACCCCGCGAAGAAGAAGCCCGCCATCGCCGCCGCCACCAGCAACGACTTGAACATCAACCCCTGATTCACCCGCACCCGCAGAACCCCCTCCGTCTCCAAACTCTCCGCCCGGAACTCCCGCCGGTACAGCAGCACGATCACCACGAACGTCATTGCCATCGAAATCGCCGCCACTGGCGCCAGATTCATCGCGAATTCCGGGTACGGGATCTTCGACAGGCTCCCGATCATCATGTTCTGCGGATTCCCCGTGATCGTCGCCACCGACCCCGCGTTGCTCGCCATCGCCACCGCCAGCAGATACGGCACCGGGTTCCGCCGCAACGCCAGCGTCACCTCCAGCACCAGCGGCGTCAGCACCAGGCACATCGTGTCGTTCACGAACAACGCCGACAGACACCCCGCCACCACCACGATCCCCCCCAGCAGCGCCCGCGGTCCGTGCGCCCGTTGCACCACCCACGCGCTCACCACCCGGAAGAACCCGGACAGTCGCAGGTTTGCCACCACGATCATCATCCCCAGCAGCAGCACCAATGTGGACCAATCCACCGCCGCCAGCGCCTCGCTGAACGTCAAGACCCCCGATGCCACCATCAGGCTCGCCCCCACGATCGCCGCCCCTGTCCGGTCTACCCGCAGCCCGGGAAACCTGCCCACCGCCAGTACGAAATACGTCGCGACGAAGATCAGAATAGCCGTCATATATTGGCCGGACGCCAAGGCCATTATCCGGCTTCCCCGGCCGGAGACGCTACACTGAAAGCGAGTCCATGCTGCAGCCCTCCACCTCGCGCGACATCGCGGTCACCACTTTGTCCAATGGCATCCGCGTCATCACCGAGCCCATGCCCTCCGTCCGTTCCGTCGCCGCCGGCATCTGGATCGGCTGTGGCTCCCGCGCCGAAAAGCCCGCCGAGAACGGTATCAGCCACTTCATCGAACACATGCTCTTCAAGGGCACCGCCCGCCGCGGCGCCGAGGACATCGCCCGCGAGGTCGACGCCCTCGGCGGCCAACTCGATGCCTTCACCGGCCGCGAACTCGTCGGCTACACCACCAAGGTCCTCGACCAGCACCTCCCCGCCGCTTTCGACATCCTCGCCGACATGCTCCTCCATCCCCGCTTCGACGAAGAGGACATCGAAAAGGAAAAGGGCGTCATCCTCGAAGAACTCAAAATGGAACTCGACTCCCCCGAGTCGCTCGTCCACGAGCTCTTCGTCTCCAACTTCTGGAAACGGCACCCTCTTGGCCGTCCCATCATCGGCAACCGGCGCACCATCCAGTCCTTCGCCAAACCCCAACTCCACGACTTCCACCAGCGCTTTTACACCCCCGCCAATCTCACCATCACCGCCGCCGGCCATCTCGACCACGAAACCGTCGCCACCCTCGCCGAACAGTACTTCGGCGCCCTCAGAGCGCCCGGACAGCCCCCGCGCCTCAGCGCACCACACCCCCATCCCACCCTCACCCTCAAGAACAAACGCTCCCTCCAGCAGGTCCACCTCTGCCTAGGCGCCCCCTGCCACCCCATCAACCACCCCTTGCGTTACGCCGCCTACACCCTCAACGTCATCCTCGGCGGCGGCATGAGCTCCCGCCTCTTCCAGAACATCCGCGAACGCCAGGGCCTCGCCTACAACATCTTTTCCGAGCTTCAGCTCTACCACGACTCCGGCTGTTTCGCCGTCTACGCCGGCACCTCGCCCGTCACCGTCCGCCCCTTGCTCGCCGGCGTCCTCCAGGAGTTCCGCCGCCTCAAGGAAGAGCCTCTCCCTGCCGAAGAACTCCTCCACGCCAAAGAGCACATGAAGGGCTCCCTCCTGCTCAGCCTCGAAGGCACCAACTCCCGGATGTCCAACCTCGCCCGCCAGTGGCTCAACTTCGGCCGCTTCTTCACCCTCGACGAAATCGCCGCCGGCATCGACCAGGTCACCGCCGAACAGGTCCACCAGGTCGCCCGCGAATACCTCCAGCCCGATAAACTCGCCCTCACGCTCCTCGGCCGGATCGACGGTGTCCCCATCACGCGCGAGGATCTCGCCTGCTGACCAGGTCGCCCGCGAATACCTCC
>DNFG01000232.1 GCA_003487005.1 Bryobacterales bacterium | reverse complement strand
CACCTCAGCCGAGCCACCCGCCTCGAAATCGAACCCGGCGGCCGCCACCAGATCACGCTTCGCCACCGTGCCACGCCCGCAAAGTAGGCTCGGTTTCTGGGGCGGTATGGACAATCACTCGACTCCCGCTGGCCTCCGCACCAGGCCGCGCCCCGCTCAAATCACAGATCGTTGGGGTGTGAGAACCATCGAATTGACCACAAACAACCTGGCAAGCCCCGCCCCTGGCTCGCGCCATTCCCGCGTCCGGAATTCCCGGAGACTGGGTAAAAAGTGATAGGGTATACTGTCCCCGAAACCCCCGAAACCCGAAACCGCGAAACCGAAATCCGTCACCGCCCCGAGACCCCGGGATTGTTTAGAAGTGTGAGATCGGATATTCTGACTTCGTGCAGTGGCTTGGCCGGCTTGGGCGCGGAGGTTGTGTATGCGACTGTGGATTTTCCTTGTGATTTTCTGCGGACCATCATGGGCGTGCAGTTGCGGGGGATATCCGCCGGTGAAGGAGGCATGGCTGGGTTCGCCGGTGGTCTTTGTGGGGATTGTGGAGAAGGCCCGATTCAAGGAGGAGGCGTCGGCGGAACAATCGGCCTGGGTGCGGGTGAAGGAGGCGTTCAAGGGAGTCCAGAACGATGAGGTTCTTGAGCTGCAGGGTGGCCGGATGACGAGTTGCTCGCAGGTGTATGCCGAGGGCCAGACGTTGCTGTTTTACCTGTACCCGAGCCGCCAGAGCGGGGTGTGGTATGCCCCACCATGTCACCGGACGGCGCCCCCCCAATGGGCGGCCGACGATTTGCGTTTTCTCCGGGGTCTACCTGATACCGCGGAGGGAAACAGGGTTTCGGGTGTTGTCCGTTTGCAGGAGGATGACCTGACCATCGGCGCATTTCGGAGCCGGGGACTCGCCGGAGTGCGTGTTCGGGCACGGGGCGATGCGGGCGTGATTGAGTCCACGACAGACCCCGAGGGAGTGTACGAGTTCCGTCAACTCGCGCCGGGAGACTACAAGTTCACGATCGATCCACCCGAGAAGACGAGGCTGAGTTACCCGGTCGTATCCGGGAGGGTTGCGGCCGGCGACGACGGGGAGAGCGGAAACGAGGCCGGCGTGCGGTTGGAGGTGACGGAGACTTCGGGGAGCGGAATCGACTATACCCTCACGCCGGATACGCGGATCGCAGGGCGCGTCCTGGGTCCCGATGGGGGTCCGATGGCGGGCGTGTGCCTGCGTCTGGAGCCAGTGCAGGGTAGATTTGCGCATGGTTCGAGTCCATCGAGCTGTTCGGATTCGGATGGCGGCTACAGCATCGAGCGAATCGCGCCCGGGACATACCGTCTGGTGGCGAACCGGGATGGTGTTCCTTCGGCGTCGGAGCCGTTTGGCCGGCTGTATTATCCGGGCACATCGGAGCAGGAAAAGGCAGGAGTTCTCAACGTCGCTGGGGGGCAGCATCTGGAGGGGATCGATCTCCGGGTGCCGGAGTTGGTCCGGCGAATCCAGTTACGGGGCCGGCTGGTTTTCAGCGACGGGGTTCCACTGGCGGAGCAGTCGATCTCATTCCTGGGGCTGGATGGACGCGGCGGGCGAGGAAGCCGGACGGACGGCAGGGGTAGCTTCGTCGTTCAGATTCTGGCCGGACGCGCGGGACAGTTGACCGGCCATTTGACGTTGTGGAGCGGGCTGGAGAGCGCCTGTCCGCAGTTCGCGGAGGCACTGGGCGAAAACCGGCGTGAGTTACGACTGGAATCCAAGCCCACTCTCGTCTCGGGAACAGAGGATCTATCGGGAATTGAGGTCGTATTTCCCTTCCCCTCCTGTGAGGCGTGGGTCCAAAAAGATAGGGCGATGAAGGCCCGCTGAGGCGCGGGGCTAGAGCCAGAACCGGCGGGTTGCCCGAGACCGGATCAAAGCACTTCGCGCAGAGGCAAGGTCTCGCCCCGCTCGTCTTCGTCTCTGGCTTCCCTGGCCATCCGTTGCAGCACATCGCGCTTGGCCTCGAAGCGCTGCCTCCAGGCCTCTTCGTCCGCCAGCGAATCGAGAATTTGGGACGCGATTGCGTCCTGCTCCGCCTGTGGCAGGGCGTTCACGCGCTCAAGTGCCTTTTCAAGCAACGACGCCATGACATTAGTGTAGCAATCACTCCGCCCCCGCCGCCCCCACGCGGCACAGCGGATCCCCCACCACGATATTCATCCAGCTCAGCGCCGGAATCGAAGCCCAGAAACTCTCCGCCAATGTCCGTCCCTCGACCAGATAGGCGCGGAACAGGATTTGCGGCCGGGGCGCGTAGATCAGGAACGGCTCATAGACATGCCCCGATGCCCCTGTCGCCCCCTGCCGGATGAAATCCCCCGTCAGGGATTGCGGGGACCCTGCCCAGTGGTGGCCCCGGTCGGCCCAGGTCGTCAACCGCCACCCGGGTGGCGGTTCGCGGAAGGTCCGCCCGTCGGTAGAGACATACTGGGTCGCCAGGCCCCCCGGTAGCCAGCCGAACCCCGGATCACGCTCCTTGCGGTTCGCGTCGTTCGACCCCCAGGAGGCGTATCCGATCACGTTTCTGAGCCCCGTGAGCACGATTTTGGAGTCCTCCAGCCGGACACGCTCCTTCGGCAGCGAACGCGCGGCCGCCCCGAGCCAGAGGTCACCCGGATCCATCGGCGATCCGCGCTGATCGAGCGCGACGATGCCGGCGTTTCGCGCCCGCAGCGAACGGTCGATGAGCGCTTTTGCGTCGGCTGCGGTATAGCCCGCCAGACGCGTCACCAGGTACATCGGAAAGTCCTTTCGCGAGAAGGGCTTGCGGCTCTGGTAGTAGGGGTTTGGCAGTGGACCCGCCAGGTCCGCCGCCTTGTCGCTGTACAGAGTGGTCAACTCGGAATCCACGCTCGCGGCGGTCGTGGTCAGACCGCTGCCGCCTCCGCGGATCTTCAGGGGGACGCCGCGGGTGGTCACGAGGCACAGGATCTGGTCGCGCAAACCCCGTTGCTGCAGGAACCGGCGGACGGGCGCCGCGATGTCCCGGTCATACTCCGCCCGGCCGATCTCTTCCTCGGCGGTGGTCCGGATGCGGCACACCTGCCGCGCGGGAATACCTCGCGCCCGCACATAATGCTCCCCAATCGCGCGCGAATCGGGTGAAGATTCGTTCACAATCACGACGACCTGCTCCCGGTTCAGACCGGGCGAAGCCAGCGCCGCCGCCAGCAACAGGCCCGCGGCACGGGCCGCGGCCATCCTAGCCGGCCCTCCTGGGGGTCAATCTCATTGTTTCGATGGTAAGATAGCGATGAAGGGGCTGCAATGGCTGTTGCCGCCATCTTTGTGTCCGCCGTGCACATTTGCCATGGATCTGGATCAGCTCCACACATTCCTTGAAATCGTTCGTCTGAAGAGCTTCTCCAAGGCGGCGCAGACCTGCTTTCGCACCCAACCCGCCATCAGCGCCCAGATCCGGCAACTCGAACAGGAGCTGAATACCAGCCTGTTTGAACGTCTCGGAACGCGGATTCAACTGACTCCGGCCGGACGCATTTTCGCCGATTACTCCGAGCAGATTCTGGACCTCCGCCGCCGGGCGCAGAATTCGATCAACGAACTCGACCGGGTCCCCCGCGGCGAACTCGTCATCGCCGCCAACGAGGCGACGTGCATCTACGTGCTGCCCAGCGTCTTCTCCGAGTATAAGAAGGCCTTCCCGAACGTTCAGTTGCTGGTGGACCGCAGCTACGGCGGGCATGTGGTGGAAGCCGTCATCGACAACCTCGCCGACTTCGGCTTCACCCAACTGCCGGTGCAGGAGAAGAAGTTGAGCGTGCTGCCCGTCCACACCGACGAAATTGTCCTGCTCGTGCCCGCCGGCCACCACCTTGCGGGACGTCCCGCGGTCACCTGCGGTGACCTGCTCAACGAACCCCTGCTGCTGCCGAAGGGCGGAGCGACGCGCGCGAAGCTGAATCAGTGGCTCGAACCCGTCGAGGATCACATCCAGATTTCGATGGAACTCGATTCGACGGAGATGATCAAACGCTTTGTGCTCACCGGACTGGGCCTGTCTTTCATGGCGGCCTCCCATTGCCGCGAAGAGACCGCCGCCGGGAAACTCGCCGCGGTTTCACTGGCCCCCGAACCGGTGATCCGCAGGCTGGGCCTGATATACAGGAAGGACAAAGCCTTTTCGAAGGCCGGATTGGGCTTCATCCAGGTGGTGTCCGAGCGCGCCGGCATGGTTCAGCCGGTCGAATTGCCGGGGTAAGGACTTCCGCGATGGCCGATTCGCGATTCAAAACCCGCTCGATCCTGATCGCCAACCGCGACGGCAACCGCCTGTATACTTCCCCTGACCAGATCCCCGCCGACCTGCGGCGCCCGCTCGAAAAGGCCCTGGACCACGAATGGGCCACCACGATCATCATTGCGGATGAAAACGGGCGTGAAGAAGCCCTCAAACGCCTCCAAACCGGGCACGTACCCACGCAGGAGGCCTTCCCCTACGCCAAACATGCCGCGATCGCCGGCCTGGGCGCGTTCCTGGCCTGGGTTTATTTGACGCTTCGCTGATCTGTCGAAAAATTTCCTCAAGATCCGGAATCGACAGGCGATATGCCGTGCATGGATCGACGCAGGCACCCCAGATTCCCCGTCAATACCCCGGTCCGGCTGACCACCCTTCTCGGCGAGGCCGTCACCGCCGACGCCCGGCTGGAACAACTCTCCGGCGCAGGCGCACGGATCGTTTCCCCCATCGCGCTTCCCGCCGGCACACCACTCCGCCTCGACCTCCCCGATACCCTTCTGCTGGGCGAGTGTGTCCACTGCCAACCCGATGGGGACCGTTTCAGCCTGGGGGTCCACCTCGAACACTCCCTCGGTTGCCTCGGCGAACTTCGCCGGCTGATGTCCGCGCTCGTCCGTGAGACCCAGCCCCCGTCGCCGAGTTCACGCGTCGCGTAAGAGGCTCACTCCTGCTGCCAGCGACAACACCAGGACCCCGGCCAGGGCGACCCAAAGTGCCGTGCTCAGCCACCTTGCCGTCCGTCGATGACGAAACCCGCTCTCGATTTCCACTCGTGGCATCCCGGAGCCTCCTTTCTGTCTGTATGTCATTGAACTGTAGCAAAAATGTAACCAACAGTTCCACTTCGCCGAGTCCGCCCGCAGGCTGTCAAACGCGCTATAGTAACGGGTGAAATGCCCACGAAAGTCACCATCTTCGGCTCCGCAGGCCAACTCGGTCAGGAACTCAACAGGGAGTTCAATGCACGTGGATACACCGTTTACTGTTGGGATCGTGCCGGCGTCGATATCAGCGACGCAAGCGCCGTCGAACAAGCCATTGCGTCGGCCGATCCCGAGATCGTCGTCAATGCAGCCGCCTACAATCAGGTAGACGTGGCCGAGAAGGAACCCGTTGCGGCATTTCAGGTCAACGCTTTAGCCGTACGCAGCCTCGCCGTGGCATGCCGCCAGACCGGCGCGCGTCTTGTCCACTTCTCCACCGACTATGTCTTCGATGGCCGGGCGGGCCGGCCCTACCGCGAGTCCGATCCGACTCATCCGCTCGGCGCGTATGCCGTTTCCAAACTCGCGGGCGAGCTTTACGCACAGGCGTACCTGGAAGATCCACTCATCATTCGCACTTCGGGAGTCTTCGGGCCCGGCGGTTTGCGCACGGCCCGCGGCAATTTCATCGAGTTGATGATGCGCCTGGCCTCTTCCGGGCACCCCATCCGCGTCGTCGAGGACCATGCCGCGTCGCCGACCTACGCCCCCGCCCTGGCTGCCCGCACGGTGGAACTCGTTGAATTGAAAGCGCATGGCGTCGTTCACTGCGGCGGCGGCCAGCCCATCTCCTGGTATGACTACGCCCGCCTCATCTTCGAGGCCGCCGGCCTCAAACCCGAACTCCAGCCCACCGACGAGCGCGAGTACCGGACCCCGGCCCGCCGTCCGCGCTACTCCGCCCTGGACAATGGCCTGCTCGCCTCGCTGGGGGCCACGCCCATGCCCCCGCTGGAGGAGTGCATCCGCACTTACCTCAACCTGCGCAATCAGAAAATGGTCGAATTCCGCTAATCCGCCCCGGCGTAATAGCCCTTGCGGGCCTGAATCCGGATGTTCCGGTCTTTCGGCTTGATCTCCACGCGCCGGAAGGTGCCGTCCTTGTTCGGATTCGACGAGGTGAACCCGATGACGTACTGCGTGCGCATCTCCTCGGCGATTTGCGCATAGATCTGCTCCAGACTGTTCCTCCGGTCGACCCGGAACAACCGCCCCCCCGTCTCCTCGGCCATCCGCTTCATTGCCCCTTCGCCCGACACCCCGCCAAAAAACGCACTGGTGTAGCGCGGGTCCTCGAACAGGATGGTGTAAATGATCGCGTCGGAGCGTTGCGCCTCTTCGATGGCCTCGCCGATCTTCACCCGGCTGCCCACGTCCACGCCGTCGGTGATCAGAACGATGGCCTTCCGCCCGACTTCGCGCCGCAATTTCTCTTTCGCTGCAAGCCACACCGAGTCGTAAAGGACCGTTCCCCGGCCGCCGCCCGGCACTGTCGACGGCGTGTACACGCCGCTCACTCCTCCGGAGACGCGCAATTGGTCGAGGCCCCGCCGGAGCAACCCGGCCGAACTGGTGTAGTCCTGGAGCAATTCCGTGTCCGATCCGAAACTGATGATGAACGCCATGTCTTTGGGCCGCAGAACCTGCTCAAAAAAGCGCTCCGAAGCCCGTTTTTCGGTTTCAATGAGGCTTTCCTGACTGCGGCTGACGTCCACCAGCAGCCCCAGCGTCAGCGGCAGATCGGTCTCGCGGGCGAAGAACTTGATCTCCTGCCGCTTGCCGTCCTCCAGCACCTCGAAATCGGTCGCCTCCAACCCCGCGACGTAGTTTCCCTTCCTCTCGCGTGCGGAGAAAAAGAGGTTCACCAACTCGACATCCACGCGGATCACGGGCGTGTCATCCTCCGGAGGCCCCGCGGGCGGCGTCTGCCCCAAACCAGGCACGGACAACAGCAACGCCAACATCAACGGCGAAATGGAGAGGCGGTCAGCCATTCTTAACAACATGGCATACTTGTGGATGCATCCGCGAGGCTTTCCGTTCCCATGCATCCCGCTGTCCAGCATTTGCGCCGTTCCGACCCTGTTTTGCGAGACCTGATCGACCGGGCCGGGCCCTTTGCCATCGACTACCACCCGCCGGTCTTCGCCACCCTGGCCCGGTCGATTGTCTCCCAACAGCTAAGCGGGCGCGCGGCGGCCACCATTTGGGGCCGTCTCGCCACGGCCGCCCGCCCGCGGCGCATCACTCCCGCGTTCATCGCTTCTCTTTCCACTGAACAACTTCGCGCCTGCGGCCTCTCCGCCGCGAAGGCCGCCTCGCTGCACGACCTCGCTCGGCGGACTGGCGAGGGCGAAATCCGGTTCCGCGCCCTTGCGGCGATGCCCGATGAAGAGGTCATCGCCCATCTGACCCCGGTCCGGGGCGTGGGTGTGTGGACCGCCCACATGTTTCTGATATTTGCGCTTCGCCGCCCCGACGTCCTTCCCACGGGAGACCTGGGCATTCGCAATGCGATGTGCCGCGCCTGGTCGCTCTCCGCTCCACCCGACCCCGGTCAGATGGAGACCCTGGCCGCGCCCTGGCGCCCCTGGCGATCGGTCGCATGCTGGTACCTTTGGCGCAGCCTTGATAACCAGGCCGCTCTCTAATCCGGTAGACTCGCCCATGCCCACCCGTGAAGAACTCATCGAAGCCCTCCAGTCGCACGCGCCCTGGAACCAGCATGAAGGGAGGATGCTCGACCGGCTCCTCGACTTTGTCCGGACGCACCCCGACTGCTTCTCCCGTTCACTCCAGTCCGGCCATGTCACCGCCTCCGCGTGGGTCGTGGACCCGTCCAGAACGCGCGCCCTGCTGACCCACCATGCCAAACTGGGGCTCTGGCTCCAACCCGGCGGCCACTGTGACGGGGATCCGGACGTCCTGGCGAATGCCCTCCGCGAAGTGAGCGAGGAAGCCGGCCTCTCGCGTCTCAAGCCTCTGAATGAGGGCCGCATCTTTGACGTGGACGCTCACTGCATCCCTGCCCGCGGCTCCGAACCCGCCCACATCCACTATGATGTCCGGTTTCTGATTGAAGCGGACCCAAATGAACCTCTGAGCCTGACCGAGGAATCCCACGACCTCGCCTGGGTCTCTCTGTCCGCAATCCCGGCGTTGAACACGGATCAAAGTGTGCTCCGCCTCGTGGAGCGCACCCGCGCATTGGAACCGCTAACCCCCGCAAACGCAGGGGCTTGAAGACAGTTGCCCCGGAAAGAAATACATAGCGAATTGGTAAATTATTCCGATTCCGCCGGCCACTCCACGACAAGAGTTCGAATTGAAAAAACTTAATTAGTCCAGATTTCTAATTCCTTGACTTCATTCAACATTCCGTCTTACTATCGGTCTAGCCGAGCCCGCCATTGCCGGTGCTGACCGGAACTTCTCTCGGTATTCGACTTGATGACCGATTGATCTTGGCCTTCGCGCCTGGACGTCTGATTTCCGGCCGTGCCCGGATCCCCACGTTCAACCAGTTTCCCCCGCCGCCGTGCCCGGGCTTTCCTCCCCTCCTCCTCCGACAACCTGAGGCGGCCCGGGATCTTCACCCAGCGGCGGGGGAATTTTCGTTCCAACCCAGGCTGGCTCAAGTGTGATACGCTTCCCTTCAAACGGGGATGTATAAAGAGAGGCCTGCCATGAAACTGACCAACAGCACCCGACTTGCCGGCGGCATCGCTGCCTGTCTTGCACTGCTCGTTTCCGCACCGCTCGCGGCGAATTGGCCCCAGTGGCGCGGCCCCCTTTTCACTGGCGCGAGTCCCGACGCCCGCGACCTGCCCGTCTCCTGGACCGAAACGGACAACGTCCTCTGGCGAACCAAGCTCCCGAGTTGGAGCGCGGCCACGCCGATCATCTGGAACGACCGCGTCTTCATCACCTCCGCCGAGGAAGGCTTCGCCGCGCTGGGGTCCCGTCAGGGAGCGGATGGCTCCGCACACGACAAGATTTTCCTGATGGCCGTCAACCGCAAGGATGGGAAACTCCTGTGGCGCAATCAGATCGACTCTGGCAACCGCCTGTTCCGCAAGCAGAATTCCGCCTCGCCCTCGCCCATCACCGACGGCAAGCACGTCTGGATCATGACCGGCAATGGCAAATTCGCCTGCTTCACCCTCGATGGAAAAGAGGTCTGGAAGCGCGACATCCAGGCCGATTATGGCCGTTTCGGCCTCAACCACGGCTACGCCTCGACGCCGCTGCTGCACAAGGGCAAACTGTACGTGCAGGTCCTCCATGGAATGAAGACCGACGACCCCTCTTACGTCTTCGCCGTCGATCCGGCAACCGGCAAGACCCTCTGGAAGGTTGAGCGCCCGACGGACGCAGTCACTGAATCCCCCGACAACTACGCCACGCCTCAAATCGTGACCGTCAAGGGCCAGGAACAGCTGGTCATCTCGGGGGGCGACTACACGACCGGTCATGCTCTCGCCGACGGAAGGGAACTCTGGCGGATGGGTGGTTTCAATCCCCGAAACAACCCGATGAACCGGACGATTGCCTCCTCGATTGTCATCGGTGAGAACGTCTTCACCACCTCAACCCGCGGCCGCCCCTTCATCGGTTTCCGCGCCGGCGGGAGCGGCACCATCACGGGGAAGAATGAACTCTGGACCAACAACCTCGGCAGCGATGTCCCCACTCCCGCCACGGACGGCACCTACATTTACGTCCTCAACGACAACGGGGTGATGCACTGCCTGGAAGCCGCGACGGGAAAGCCGGTTTATGAAGGCCAGCGCATTGAACTGGGCACCTACAGCGCTTCCCCCCTGCTCGCCGACGGCAAAATCTATGCCACCAACGAAGAAGGCAATACCACCGTCATCAAGGCCGGCCCCAAATTCGAGATTCTGTCGGTGAACAAACTCGACAACCACACTCTCGCCAGCCCGGTGGCCGTCGGCAACCAGATCTTCCTCCGGACCGCCGATTACCTGTACTGCTTTCAGAAGAAGAACTAGCGCCGCTTAGTGGCGGAGATGATACCCGCCATCGGCGCGCAGGACGGCGCCTGTCAGGTACGACGCCTCGTCTGAGGCCAGAAACACAACCGCGCGAGCGATTTCGGCCGGGTCCGCCAACCGCCCGAGCGGCACCAATCCACCGCCCGCGGCCAGTTCCTCCTCGGTGAAGTACCCGCGTTCGCCGGGCGTGTCGGTCCAGCCAGGTTCGACCACATTCACCCGGATTCCGTGATCGGCCAGTTCCAGCGCCCACGTCTTCGCCATCTGGTTCACCGCCGCTTTCGCCCCGTTATAGGCCGAAGCTCCCGAGTAGGGTCGAAACGAGTGAATTGAGCTGACCACGACCATCGATCCGCCGCCTCCCTGCGCCACCATCTGCCGCGCTCCCAACTGGCAGGCGTGAAACACGCCCCACTGCGTCACCCCCCAGGTCGCCTCCACGTCCTCCACGCTCAACTCCAGCAGCGGTTTGCGGACATTCCGCGCAGCATTGGCCACCACGATATCGACGCGCCCGAAACGCGCCACCGCCGCCTCGAACAACCCCTCCATCTGGCCCCGGTCCGCCACATCGGCTTGCTGGACAAGCGCCGTCGAACCCGCCGCCTCGACTTCGCGAGCGACCACCTGGGCCTCGTCCATCGAATGGAGATCGTTCACCACCACCCGCGCCCCCCGCTTCGCCAACGCGAGAACTGTTGCCCGGCCAATTCCGCGGGCGCCGCCGGTCACAACCGCGACTTTGCCTTGCATTGCTTCAGTTTGCCACGCGGCGCCGCCGCCACGCCCACCCCAACCAGGTCACGATCATCGCCAGCATCACCATCCGTGCGGCGAAGCAGGTGCTCGCCATAACCGCTTCCCCGTTACCCGGATCGCGCGTCAGCAGCATCCGCAGCAGCGCCGTGTTCTCGATGGCATGCAGCAGGCCCGCCGCCCACACCGCAATCGACAAGCTGAAGCCCGCCACGGGCATGCCCGACGGTCCCGCCACCCAGGCGCAGGCCAGGCTCAGCGGCGCCACATAGAGAAAAATCAGGAAGAACCGGGCAGAGACCAGGTCAATCGCCGAGTCCACGGGACTCGGCGGCGCCTGCTGGACCACGCCTTCGACGGTGTCCACCTTCGGCGCGGCCGGCCGCAGCATATCCCACGTGTCGATAATCATCCGCGCCCCGTAACCGTCCCGTGCCAGAGCCAGGCTCCATACCCCCGCCGGTGATGCCGGATTCATCAGTTCGACGTTCCGGTACGTCAACCAACCGGAGAGAGCGAGCGCGGCCATGGTCAGCGGAACCAGCAGCCGAGCCCGCCATCGTCCGGGAATCAGTTCGAATGGATGATACATGGCGGCCTCCGCCGCACCAGGCTACCCGAGTTCGGAAGCGCGGAAGAACCAGGCCAGTTCGATCGCCGCGTTTTCCACGCTATCGGAACCGTGCGAGGCATTCCGGCCGACGTTCGTGCCGTAGAGTTTGCGGATCGTGCCTTCTTCCGCCTTGGCCGGGTCCGTCGCGCCCATCACTTCGCGCCACTTCGCCACTGCGTCTTCGCGCTCCAGCGCCAGCAGAACCACCGGCCCTTCGGTCATGAATTCGACCAGTTCGCCGAAGAAGGGCCGTTCCTTGTGAACCGCGTAAAAACCCTCGGCTTCGGCTCGCGACAGCCGCTGCATGCGCATCGCCAGCACCTTGAACCCGTTCTTCTCAATCACTGCCAGCACATTGCCCGCATTGCCCGCGGCCACGGCGTCGGGCTTGATAATCGCAAATGTCTTCTGCACTTTCGTTACGTCCTTGTTGAGATAAAACCCGAATTACAGCTTCAGCGCCTCTTTGACGCGCGCGCCCATGTCCGCCGGGCTCTGGCACACCAGAATCCCCGCGTCCTCCATCGCCGCCATCTTGTCGCTCGCCTTGCCCGAGCCGCCCGAGATAATCGCACCCGCGTGGCCCATCCGGCGGCCCGGCGGCGCCGTCTGCCCAGCGATAAACCCGATCACCGGCTTTTTCACGTGTTCTTTCACGTAAGCTGCCGCGATTTCTTCGTTATTTCCGCCGATTTCGCCAATCATGATGATCGCTTCCGTCGCCGGATCTTCATTGAAGAGTTGCATGGCGTCCAGGTGGGTCGTCCCGATGATCGGGTCGCCGCCAATACCGATGCACGTCGATTGCCCGATGCCGATCGCCGACAACTGCCCCACCGCTTCGTAGGTCAGCGTGCCCGAGCGCGACACCACCCCCACCGGACCCGGCTTGTGAATCGGACCGGGCATAATCCCGATCTTGCACTCGCCCGGTGTGATGATCCCCGGGCAGTTCGGCCCGATCAGCCGCGTCCCCGGATGCGCCTGCAGGAAGTCCCACGCCTTCACCATGTCCAGCGCCGGAATCCCTTCCGTGATGCACACGACCAGCGCGATGCCCGCGTCCGCCGCTTCCATCACCGCGTCCGCCGCGAACGGCGGTGGCACGAAGATGACGCTCGCGTTCGCGCCCGTCGCCTTCACCGCTTCGGCCACCGTGTTGAACACCGGCCGGTCCAGGTGCTTCGACCCGCCCTTGCCCGGCGTCACGCCGCCCACGATGTTCGTGCCGTAATCAATCGCCTGCTGGGCATGGAATGTCCCTTCCTTGCCCGTGAAGCCCTGCACCAGGACTCGCGTGTCTTTGTTGACGAGGATGCTCATGGAATTCCTGGTTCTCCTTAACGCGCCAGCGCGACAACCTTCTCCGCCGCGTCCTTCATGTCCGCCGCCACCGTGAAGTTCAATCCGCTGTCGGCCAGAATCTGGCGGCCCAACTCGACGTTGGTCCCTTCCATCCGGACGACGATCGGCACCTTCACATCCAGCGCCCGCGCCGCCTCCACCACGCCCGACGCCAGCGTGTCACAGCGCAGAATCCCGCCGAAAATGTTGATCAAAATCGCCTTCACGTGCGGGTCGGCCAGCAGAATGTGGAACGCGTTGCGAACCTGGTCCTTGTTCGCGCCGCCGCCCACATCCAGGAAGTTCGCCGGACTCCCGCCCGCGTACTTGATGATGTCCATCGTCGCCATCGCCAGCCCCGCGCCATTCACCATGCACGCCACGCTGCCGTCCAGCTTGATGTAATTCAACCCGAACTGCGAGGCCTCCACTTCGAGCGGATCTTCCTCGTTCAGGTCGCGCAGTTCGCCAATTTCCTTGTGCCGGAACAACGCGTTGTCGTCAAAGCCGATCTTGGCGTCCAAAGCAATGATCTTGTCGTCTTCGGTCAAAATCAGCGGATTGATCTCCGCCAGATTGCAGTCCAGCTCGACATACGCCCGCGCCAGCGCCGTCATCGCCTTCACTGCCGGGCTGATCGCCGCCACCGGCAGCGACAACCCGAACGCCAGTTTGCGCGCCTGCCAGCCCATCAACCCGATCGCCGGGTCAAACGCTTCCTTGAGGATCAGTTCGGGCGTCTTCGCCGCCACTTCCTCGATGTCCATGCCGCCGGCCGCCGACACCATCATCACCGGCTTGCCGGTGCCGCGGTCCAGCACGATCCCGCAGTACAGTTCCCGCGCGATCGGCAGAGTCTCCTCCACCAGCAGGCGCTGCACCAGCCGCCCCTCGGGTCCGGTCTGATGCGTCACCAGCGTCATGCCCAGAATCTGCTGCGCCACCTCGCGCGCCGCCTCCCGGTCCCCCGCCAGTTTCACGCCGCCGCCCTTGCCGCGGCCGCCCGCGTGGATCTGAGCCTTGACGACAACGCGCCCGCCCAACTCCTTCGCGATCTCTTCGGCCTCGTCCACCGTTCGCGCCATCCGGCCTCGCGGCACAGGGACACCGTAGCGGCCCAGGATCTCCTTGGCCTGATACTCATGGATTTTCATAGGATTTCAGTCCGCTTGTGCTAGGCTCTTGAAGAAAAGCCCGCAAACTGCCAATATACCATGCCGTTCCTGCCCTACCTGCATCGTCTGATGAATCGCGAGACGCTCAGCGCCGAGGACGCCCGCCAGGCCATGTCCGCCATCCTCGCCGGCGAGGCCACCACCGCCCAGATCGCCGCTTTCGCCACCGCCCTGCACCTGAAAGGCGAGACCGCCGACGAACTCCGCGGCCTCGCCGAAGCCATGCGCGAATCCAGTCTCCAGGTCCACCACGGCATCACCGGTGAACCCGTTCTCGATACCTGCGGCACCGGCGGCGACGCCCAGGGCACCCTCAATATCTCCACGATCGCCGCCTTCGTCGCCGCCGGCGCCGGCGGCGAC
>DNFG01000295.1 GCA_003487005.1 Bryobacterales bacterium | reverse complement strand
GGATTTCAGGCGTGTGCTCTTCCGATCTATGCTCGCCGAAGGTCCGCTTGATGGCGGCGGCTTCAATCTGGTCACCCACCGGGGTCGAGGTGCCGTGGGCGTTGATGTACTGAATCGCATTCTGCGGCAGACCGGCATCCTGCAGAGTGTTGCGCATCACCCGGTAGGCGCCGTCGCCATCCTCGGACGGGGCCGTGATGTGATACGCATCGCCCGACATCCCGTAGCCGACCACCTCGGCGAGGATCTTCGCGCCGCGGGCCTTGGCCAGTTCGTACTCTTCCAGGACCAGGATCCCCGAGCCTTCGCCGACGACGAAACCGTCGCGGTCCTGATCCCAGGGCCGGGAAGCGCGCTCGGGTTCGTCATTGCGGGTCGAAAGAGCGCGCAATGCGGCGAATCCGCCCACGCCCATCGGGGTGATGCAGGCTTCGGCGCCACCGCAGATCATGGCGTCGGCGTACCCGTGCTGAATCAGCCGGTAGGAGTCGCCGATGCAGTGGGCGCTGGTCGTGCAGGCCGTGGACGTGGCCGAGTTGGGACCCTTCGCTCCGCTCCGGATCGAGACATGGCCCGAGGCCAGATTCACGATTGTGGCGGGGATGAAGAACGGGCTGATGCGCCCCGGGCCCTTCTCCAGCAGGTTGCGGTGCTCGCGCTCGATGACCTCGAAGGCGCCGATCCCGCTCCCGATGTAGACGCCCACCTGCTCGGCGTTCTCCGGCGTGACCTGCAGTCCGGAAGAATTGAGCGCTTCCTCGCTCGCCGCAATGGCGAACTGGATGAAGCGCCCCATTTTCTTCAGTTCTTTCCGGTCAACGAACTGCAACGGATCGAATCCGTGCACTTCCGCGGCGATGCGAGTGGAAAACTCCGTCGCGTCAAACTGCGTGATTGGACCGATGCCGCTCTTCCCGGCCAGCACGGCGGACCAGGTGTCCTCCGTGTTCAGACCGAGCGCTGACACCAGCCCAACGCCAGTTACAACAACCCTACGTGACAAAAGGCAGCTCCCAGAATTAAGGTTGATCCGTGGCCGGAGAGAGGGCAACGCCCGCGGGCGCTATTTCTTGCCCTTCGCGTCGATGTATTCGACGGCGTCCTTGACGGTCTTGATCTTTTCGGCGTCTTCGTCGGGGATGTCGAGGTCGAAGGCCTCTTCGAAGGCCATGACCAACTCGACGATGTCGAGCGAATCAGCGCCGAGATCGTCCACAAACGACGCCGTCCCTTCGACTTGCGCCTCGTCGACGCCGAGCTGCTCGACGATAATCTGCTTCACTTTTGCTTCAACGGACATGAAACCTCCTAATGAGACCACAAAGCTCCGATTCTAGCGGTTGCCAGACGGGTTTGCAATCAAGACCAAACATTATTTTTCAGACATGAGCATCCGCGATCGCCCGGACTCCTGCCTGAAGGCTACCATGAAAATGTGAACCTGCCTGTCCTGTACCTTCACGGCTTCGCTTCCGGCCCCTCATCAAGCAAAGCCCGCATCTTCTCCGAACACTTCCAGGCGCTCGGTTTGGAGGTTGCAGTGCCCGCGCTCGACGGCGGGGATTTCCGTGGCATGACGCTGACCAGTCAACTGCAAATCATTGAAAAGACAGCCGCCAGTCGCCCCTGCGTCCTCATCGGGTCCAGCCTTGGTGGCTATCTCGCCGCCCTCTATGCCGCCCGCCACCCCGAAGTGGATCGGATCATCCTGATGGCCCCGGCTTTCGGCTTCGCCCGCCGCTGGGGCTCCTCTCTGGGTCTCGATGCACTCGACGACTGGCAGCGGACCGGCGCCCGCTCGATGCTGCACCATGACCTCGGGCGCGAAGCCGAAATCGGCTGGACCCTGATGGAAGATGCCGCCCTGTACGAGGAGATGCCGGCCGTTTCTCAACCCGTGCTGATCCTGCACGGCATCCACGACGATGTCGTGCCCGTCTCGATCTCCCGGGAGTTTGCCGCAAACCGCCCGAACGTCACCCTCATTGAGTACCCCTCCGACCACCAACTCCTCGACGTGGTCGATGACCTGATCGTCCGGACGCGCGATTTCCTGGGCCTCGCCGCGCCCGAATGACCCGCCGGCCAGGCTCACCGGGCCTCGCTTTGCTATCCTTTCGCGTGAAGATATGGCGATTGAGTCCGGCAGCTACGACCCCGCCACCGGTATCTGGAGCTGGTGCCGCCCGCCCGCGCAGGCTCCGCGTCGGGCCCTCTTCCTGGACCGGGACGGGGTTCTGGTTGAGGAGACCGGCTACCTTTGCCGCGCTGCCGACACCGTCATGATTGATGGCGCAGCCCGTGTCGTCGCCGCCGCGAACCGTTCCGGCATCGCTGTCGTCGTCGTGACGAATCAGGCCGGGATCGGGCGGGGCTACTACGACTGGGCCGGCTTCTTGGAAGTCGAGACCCGGATTGCCGCTCGGCTCGCCGAGGAAGGGGCGGCGCTCGATGGTCTGTTCGCCTGCCCATTCCATCCGGACGGCATCGGGGGATTCCGCCACCCCGGGCACCCGGCGCGCAAACCGCGGCCCGGGATGCTGCTGGAAGCCGCCGCCCGGCTCAACCTTCAACTGGGCCGGTCCTGGATTGCCGGTGACCACGGCACCGACCTCTCGGCGGGCGCCGCCGCCGGTCTCCGCGGCGGAATCCATGTTCTCACGGGCCACGGCCGGGCCCACCGGGAGCAGGTCGGCGATCTCCGGACCTCCAGCTTTCAGGTCGTTCCGGCCGATTCGATCGCCGGCGTCCTGCCCCTGCTTCCGGCGCTGTTCCCCTGACCGCCCGCGGCGGCGCCTGCCGCCGGACGCGAAGGGCCGGGTCACCCAATGGGGCTCATGTATGATGAAGCGAACGGTTCAGGTCGATGCCGACAGAGATGACTACTCCCTTGCGGGCCGCCCCCGGCATCGCCAGTCACGCATGGGAACTGGTCCGCCCGTATCTCCGCTGGCTGTACTACCGGATCCGCCCTTCCACAAGGCCCCCCTACTTCAACGAATGCTGGCACGCGCCGCGCGCCCAGGGTAATCCCCTCGCCGGGGCGGCTCCGCCGCGCCCGGCCGTGGTCTTCCTCCCGATGACCGACTGGCATACCCGGATTCAGCGGTCCCAGCATCTGGCCCGGGCCTTCGCCGCCCGTGGCCACACGTGCCTCTACGTGAATCCCCACCTCGGCTGCGAGTACCATCAGCCTGCGCTGTTCGAGCCCGAAAGCCGGATTCATACCCTTGAGCCCGGCGTGCACGAGTTCCATGCCCACCTGCCCGCCGAACATGTCTTCCACCGGCGTCTGCTGCGTCCATCCGAATCCGCCCGGATCGCCCGCGAACTGAGTGCGCTGCTGGAGGAGTCGCGCGTTCCCGTGATTCTGGTGGTCAGTTTCCCCATCTGGCTCGATGTCGCCGTGACGCTCCGGCGGCTGCACGGTTGCCCGATCGTCTATGATTGCCACGATTTTCTCGCGGGGTTCCGGAATGTCGACCGGTCCATCGTCGAGAGCGAAGACGCACTGCTGGCGCAGTCCGACCTGATCGCGTTTTCCGCGCGCTATCTCATGGATCGCACTCTGGGTTCGCACCCCCAGGCCCGCGAACGTTCGGTACTCATTCGCAACGCCGTCGACTCAGCCGCCTTCCTGGGCGCCGCCCGCCCCGCCTCCCCCGGCCCGGTCGTCGGCTATGCCGGGGCTCTCGACCACTGGTTCGATGTCGATGCCGTGGCTTCCGCGGCCGCAGCCCACCCCCACTGCCGGTTCCCCCTGATCGGGCGCATCGAGGACGACCGCGTTCAGTGCCTCCAACGCTTCCCCAACGTGGAATTCCTCGGCGAATTGCCCCATTCCGCCCTTCCGGCCCACTATGCCAGTTGGCACGCCGGATTGATCCCTTTTCTCAATAATCAACTCACCCGCGCCGCCGACCCGATCAAACTCTACGAGTACTTCAGTTGCGGTCTGCCCGTTGTCTCGACGCGCCTGCCCGAGGTGGAACGTTTCCAAGATCTCGTCTACCTCGCCGACTCCCCCCCGGACTTCGCCTCCGCCGTCGGCGCGGCCCTGCTTGAATCGAATCCCGCCCGCAATCAGGCCCGGCGCGAGATCGCCCGCCAGGAATCCTGGTCCTCGCGCTGTAACGGCTTCATCGAAGCACTCCAGCGAGTGGTTCAGTTCAGGGAGGGCGTAGTCCCCGGTACCTCTTCCGGGGGATAGACGATCACCGGCCCGGGTGCTAACCTCCACAGTAGACCGGTCCCGCGCCGGTCCGCAGCAGTCGGCATTTCATGTCGATCTTTTGTCGAATCCCGGCCTGCGCCGTGGTTGCCTGGATGGTTTTTCCAGGCGCGGTTCAGGCATCGGACGGACGCACCCTGCTCTCGACCCAGCGTGCCGCTCCCGAGTTGACGGAGGCTGCTTCCACGCGCTCCGCTTCCCTCACCCCGCCGGCGACACTCGCCGCAGGGGGATTCCATGTCCTTCGCCTGATGCCCAACGCGACCGTCGACGCGTGGGGCGATAACGCGCACGGGCAGCTTGGGGACGGAACCAGCGGCAATCGCGCCAGGCCCGGTCCGGTGACCGGCCTGACCGCGGTGGCGGGTCTGGCCGCAGGCCTGTTCCACAGCCTCGCCATGCGCCAGGACGGTTCCCTCTGGAGTTGGGGCTCGAACCAGAGCGGCCAGCTTGGGGACGGCTCCGTCACCGCCCGGTCCCTTCCCGTGGCGGTCAATGGACTGACTTCCGTTGTCGCCATCGCGGCGGGCGCTTACCATTCGCTCGCCGTTCGCGGCGACGGCACCGTTTGGGCCTGGGGCCGCAATGCCGATGGTCAACTGGGCCTCGGGCACACCGCAGACGCTCACT
The DNA here is from genome assembly GCA_003487005.1 of Bryobacterales bacterium. Classification (GTDB taxonomy): domain Bacteria; phylum Acidobacteriota; class Terriglobia; order Bryobacterales; family Bryobacteraceae; genus PNKE01. Next base: position 2,344 of record DNFG01000295.1, on the reverse strand, counting down.
CTCCCCAGCAGGTTCCGGGTCTGAACAGTGTGGTTGCCGTCGCCGCGGGCGCCTCCCACAGTCTCGCGCTCAGGTCGGACGGAACCGTCTGGGCCTGGGGCGCGAATGCGTTCGGCCAACTCGGCGACGGATTCTGGGCTCAGCGAAATGCCCCCACCCAGGTGCTCGCGGTCTCCGGCATTGAGTCCATCGCCGCGGGCTGGTATCACAGCCTCGCCGCCGCCCCTGGGCTTGTCCGCTCCTGGGGCTGGAACGCCGCCGGACAACTGGGCGACGGCACGACCATCAACCGCGCGACGCCGACGGCCCCGGTGGGCGTCACCGGCGGACTGGCCGTCGCCGCCGGTTATGCACACAGCCTCCTGCTTCTGCCCGGCGGTTCCGTGGCCGCCTGGGGAATGAACGCGTCCGGCCAACTGGGCGTCGAGGGCGCCACGGAGTTTCTGACTCCCGTCATGGCCGGCGCCGTCGACCTCCTGGCGATCTCCGCCGGGGCCCACCACTCGCTGGGCCTCCGCACGGATGGAACCGTCCTGGCGTGGGGGGACAGCCGTTCCGGCCAAACCGCTTCGGGGGTCGCGTCGCTGCCCGGAACCCCCGTTTCGCCACTGTCGCTGCCCCCCGTCTCGGCCGTCGCGGCCGGCGTCAGTCACTCCCTGGCGGTCCTGTCGGATGGCAGCCTCCGCGCCTGGGGCGCCAATGAGTCCGGTCAGATCGGTGACGGGACGCTGACCCAGCGCGATGGTCCGGTCTCGATTCCGGGGCTGACATCCGTCTCCGCCGCCGCCGCAGGTGCCACGCACAGCCTCGTCCTGCGCCTCGACGGCACTCTCCGCGCCTGGGGTGCGAATGGTGCGGGGCAACTCGGCGATGGGACCCTGCTCCAACGCCTCTCCCCCGTCACCGTTTCTTCGCTGGCCGGCGTGACCCGTATCGCCGCAGGCTATTTCCACAACCTCGCGCTCCGTGCCGACGGCAGCGTCTGGACCTGGGGCCGGAACGACTTCGGCCAACTGGGCGATGGCGCCAACCTCAACCGCGCCACCCCCGCGCCGGTCCCCGGCCTCGGCAATGTCATCGCCATCGCCGCCGGCGGTTACCATTCCGTCGCCGTCCGGAACGACGGCAGCGTCTGGACCTGGGGATGGAATCTATTCGGCCAGTTGGGCGATGGAACCACGCTGGACCGCAACCTTCCCGTCCGCGCTGGGACTTTGACCGGCGCCACGGCCGCCGCCGGCGGCTACCTGCACACGCTTGCCCTCGGCGGTGGCGCCCTCCACGCGTGGGGTCACAACGGCGAGGGCGCGCTGGGCCTTGGCAGCGCGGTCTCGACCCCTTCGCCTTCTCCCGTGCCGGGACTCCCCGGCATTGCCGGACTCGCCGCGGGCGCCAGCCATAGCCTCGCGGTCTCGTCCAACGGCGCTCTCCTCGGCTGGGGCTCCAACCACGACGGTCAACTTGCCGCCCGCTCCTACTTCAATCTTCTGTCGCCCGCCGCCGTCGCCGGACTGCCGCCGGCGCTGAGCGCCGCCGCCGGGTGGCGTCACAGTCTCGCCCTGCTTGCCGACGGCTCCTTGCGCGCCTGGGGTCGCAACGATTCCGGCCAGCTTGGAACGGGCGCCGCCACCCCGTTCGCCACTGCGCAACCGGTGACCGTTCCGCTCGCGACCGTCTCCGCCCCCGCCTCGCCGCTGCCCGCCGCCTCGGCCGCCCACTCGATTCCCGTCACCGCCCCGCCCGGCACCCTCTGGAACGCCCACTCGCACGGAGCCTGGCTTCAGGTCGCCTCCTTCACCGGGACCGGCTCCGGCACTGTGGAATTTCAACTCTCCACCAACTCCGGCGCCGCCCGCGAGACGTCCTTGGACATCGCCGGACAGCGCCTCACGATCCGGCAGAGCGGCGCGAGCGTATCTTTTGCCCTCAGCGCTTCCCACGTCAACGTGGCCGCCGCCGGGGGCGCTGGAACTGTCACACTGACCGTCTCGCCCTCCCATGCTTCCTGGACCGCCGCCAGCAGCGCGCCCTCCTGGCTCACCGTGACACCCGCCAGCGGCGCCGGCAGCGCCACTCTCAACTACTCCGTTTCGGCCAACGCGACATCTTCTCCGCGGCAGGCCAGTATCACCGCTGGCGGGCAGGCGCTGTCGGTCACCCAGGCTGGACTCACCAACGCCAATTCTCACAAACTCGGCGCCTTTCTGAACGGCTACTGGCTGCTCGACGTCAATGGCAACTACGCCTGGGATGGCCTTCCCTTGGACGCCAGTTTCGGCCTTGGCCTCGATGGGACTCCCTTCACCGGGGACTGGAGCGGCGACGGGCGCTCGAAAGCGGCGGT
>DNFG01000070.1:576-17918 GCA_003487005.1 Bryobacterales bacterium | reverse complement strand
AGTCCTTGAGGAAGTTTTCGTCCACGGCCGCGGCGGCGAGCAGGAGGAGTGCGCCGAGGCTGGAACTGAGGAGGAGGTACTTGTTCTTCTTCATGGCGTCAGTGTTTCGGCCAGTCCGAGGGAGACCAGAAGAACTCCCAGTTGGGTCCGCGGAAGTAGGTGCCGATGATGGTGAGCACGAGAAATCCCGCGAGGAAGCAAGTGAACAGGCCGAGTGCGCCCGCGCGGGTACTCTGGAACCGGCGGATGCACCAGATCGAATACAGGGTGTAGATCGAAGTGAGGATGGTGGCCGGATTCACGATGGTCACGACGAGCTGCGGAATTTCGGGAAACCATTCGCGGAGCCAGCCGAAGCGGATGGCGAACGCTTCCAGGACGACGGGCACGGCGAGTCCGAAAATGGCGGAGAGCCGGACGAGGGGCCAGCCGCCGGGTCCGCCGAACCACTGGCCGGTGCCCTCGGTTTCGCGGTCCAGATAGGGGATGAGCGCGAGGCCGAGCAACACGATGGCGGGGATGCCAATGCCGCCCATGAAGGCGCTGAACGAGACCATCTCCTGCAGCCCGAGGAAGTACCACGGGGCCTTGGCCGGGTTTTCGGGGACGTTCGGATTGGCCAGTTCCTTGAGTGGCGCATCGGAAACGAGCGCGAGGGCGAGACAGATCAACAGGGTCACCATGAGCACACCGAGTTCCGCATAGAAGAGGTGGGGCATCGAGGGGACGGTGTTTTCCGGACCGCGGCCAACGTTGGCGGTCCTGCCTCTAACGACCGCGGCGAGTTGATAGGTCTTGACGGGGGCTTCGGTGAAAACCGGATAGGTTTCCTGCTGTCTCGCTCTCTTGAGCAGGACGCCGGCATTGTCGGGCCGGACCATGCCGCCGTCCTTGCGGATGCGCCAGAAGTGGACGCCCATCAGAGCGGCGATGGCGAGCGGGAGGATCATGACGTGCAGGAGGTAGAAGCGGATGAGCGCCTCGGCGCCCACCTGATCGGAGCCCAGCAGCAGCAGGCGCTGGAAGCCGCCGGGGTCGAAGACTTCGGTGATGCCCACGGCGTCGGTGACTTCACGCGGAGACTGGGCGATATTGGCGCCGATGGTGATCGCCCAATAGGCAAGCTGATCCCAAGGGAGCAGATAACCGGTGAAGGACAGGCCGAGGGTCACAACCAACAGGCCGATCCCCATGAGCCAGTTGTACTCGCGAGGTTTGCGGTACGCAGCAGTGTAGAAGGCGCGCGCCATGTGGAGGATCACGGCGATGACCATGATGTTGGCGGACCAGCGGTGCAAGTTGCGGATCAGGCGCCCGGTGGGCACGACGAAGTGAATGTCCTTCATCGACTCGTAGGCGGCTTCGGGGTAGGGCTTGTAGTAGAACATCAACATGACGCCGGTGACGAGCGCGATGAGGAAGGCGGAGACGCTCATGATGCCGAGGCCCATGGTGGTGCTCCACTTGAGGCTCCACAAGTGGGTGCGGACCGAGTGCAGATGCAGGAAGACGTTGCCGAAGACGAAGGTGGAGCGGGTGCGATCGGTGGTGGGCGGGCCGGTGCGGAAGGCGGTATCCCGGAGGCGGCGAGGGGCGGCTTTCAGGTTGTCGACGAACTCGCGCAGGGCGTCTTTCGGGGTGGCGGCGGGGGTCATGCCTGCACCTTGGTTCCGGCGGGCACGGTGGCACCCTCGTCGATGGTCACGACGCCGCCGCTCACGCTGACCTTGAGCCAGGGGAGAGGCTGGGGAGCGGGACCGCGGGCGACCTCGCCGTCGGCCTTGAAGCGCGAGCCGTGGCAGGGACACTCGAATCCCTCGGGATTGGTCTTGACGACGCAGCCGAGGTGAGTGCAAATCGTGGAGAGGGCATGGACGCCATCAGCGTCCTTGAACACGGCCACGGCGCGTCCGGGAGGGATGAACGCTTCGCCCAGGGCGAGGGTCTCCGGCAGGGCCACGCGGAATTTCTTCGAGGGTGAGGCGAGGACGGCCGCCTTGGGGAGTTTCAACATGCCGGCGACGCCGAACAGGAGAGCAGCACCCATGGTCCACAGAGAACTGAGTCCCAGCCAATCCCGGCGAGGCAGGGGTTCGGGGTCGAGGCGAGAGCGCGGAGGTTGGGATTTGGTGGTCATTGGCAACTCCATTCGGTGGTGTAGGCGACGCGTTCCATGGTGATGGCATCGACGGGGCAGCGCATGACGCAGGCGGCGCAGCGGATGCAGCGGTCTTCGTCCTTGAGGATCGCGGAATGCTGGCTGAGGTCGGCATCCTCGCCGAGAGAGGCTTCGAGAACCGAACCCAGTTCGGCGCCGGCGCTGATTTCAGTGAGCGGGACGAGTTTGAGGCAGAGCGTGGGACAGACGTCCGCGCAGCCTCCACACAGTACGCAGCGCGTGCCGTCGAAAACGGGAGTGACGCCGCAGTCGAGGCATCGGGACGCCTCGCGCATTGCCTGCTCCTGCGTGTAGCCCTTCTCGACGAGCGCCTCGGGGTGGCTCAACCGTTCCTCGGGATGGGCGAGCGGCACGGGGACACGACGGATGGACTCGTAGCCGGATTCCCGCCGGTAGCGGTGCTCGACCAGATGGGAGGTAACGGCATGGCTATCCAGGCGCGACCCCGTCACGTACTCGTAAACAGATCGCGCGGCGGCCTTCCCAGAAGCGACGGCGTCAATGAGCAGGCGGGTTCCGTGCGCGAGGTCACCGGCTACGAAGACCCCCGGCGCGGTGGTGGCCAAGGTTTTCGGATCGGTCTTGGGCCAGCCGGGTCTGAACTGTTCGATATCGGCGCCGCCATCGTCCAGGAAGTCGAGACGGGGCGCCTGACCGACAGCCAGCATGACCGAGTCGCACTCGAGAGTCAGTTGATTCTCGTCGTCATAGAGGGGAGCGAACCCGCGGTTTGCGTCATAGACCCGGAGACAGCGGCGGAAGCGGATGCCCCGGACGCGTCCTTCCCCGCCCCGCAGGATTTCGACGGGTCCCCAGCCGTTGAGCCTCTCGACTCCCTCTTCGTCCCCTTCCATGATTTCGACGGTGTCGGCGGGCATCTCCTCCAGTCCTTCAAGGGACACGAGGCGGACGCGGGAGGTTTGGGCCATGCGGGCGGCGGTCCGGGCGGTATCGAAAGCGATCTGGCGAAGAACGCTGCGGGCGACGTCATAGGCAACATTGCCCCCACCAACGACGACGACATCGCCGCCGGCTTCCACTCTCTCCCCCAGCGAAACAGCACGCAGGAGGTCGACACCGCCAAAGACCCCGGGACCCGCTTCACCGGGCAGACCCAGACCTCGGGATGACTTGGCGCCTACCGCCAGAATCACCGCCGCATAATCGCGGCGCAAATCCGCGAGGCTGACGTCGCGTCCGACCGTTACCCCGCACCGGATCTCCACGCCGAGCGCCCGGATCACCTCGACTTCGCGTTCGATGACTTCCCGAGGCAAGCGATAAGCCGGCACGCCGAGCCACAGCATCCCGGCCGGCACGGGTTCGGTTTCATACACCACAGGCCGGAATCCCAACAGAGCCAGATCATGGGCCGCCGAGAGGCCCGCCGGTCCTGCTCCGATAATCGCAACTGATTGTCCGTTTACACGGCGCACGCGGCCATTCATAGTGGCGTGGAGCATCGCGGCCATTTCATCCACGTTGGCGGCTACCGGCGGTCCGAAATTCCGGATCTGTCCGAGCAAACTGACCGCCTCAGTCGATTCAGGTCCGTGCAGTTCGCAAACGAAGCGCTTGAGTGCCCGGATCGCAATCGGGCGGTCGGCGGCGACAAACGCGCCGTCATCGTCGACGCGGGGCACTTTGCCGCGACGGCAGGCCGCTTCGCAAGGCGCGCCGCAAACGCGGCCGCAGATCGAAGCGAACGGATTTGGCCCGCGCGCGATGAGGTAAGCATCGTCAAACCGCCCTTCGGCAATCGCCCGTACGTACCCCCGGGCATCGGTGTGAACCGGACAGGCGACCTGGCACGAGATCAACTCCCGGTGATAACCTTCGCCCGGAACCTGGACCTGGAGGGGAGTCATCCCCGGGCCTCCATCCGGGCCAAAACCCCTTTCGCCCCCGCCATGAGGCAAGTGACACCGCCAACGGCCTCGTGCAGGGCTGCGGGACGTTCCAGCAGGTCCGCGACGGTCCACCGCCCAAGGACGCCCGTGATCGCTTCATGCAGCTCCATGGCGGCGCGGTGGAAATTGCAGTGAGTGCTCGAGGGTCGCGCAGACCGGCAGTAGTCACCCACCACCGGCCCGTGGCATGCTTCAACGACGGCCAGCAGAGTAATCTCCTCGGGTCTGCGTCCCAACCGGACTCCCCCCTTGGCACCTTTCTCAGCTTCGAGAATCCGGTGTTTGACGAGGTGCCTCGCCACCTTGGCGAGATAAGTGGGGGATTCGTCCAGTATTTCGGCCAGACGCCGCGGAGACCAGCAGAGAGTGGAATCCTGCCCTGCCAGAAACAGCAGAGACCGGATCGCCGCAATGGAAGTTTTGCCAAGCATAGGTCAATATGGAGATTACGGATAGGCTATATCCGTATTTGTCGAGAGTCAAGCGTTTTCTTGAGGACCGGTCTTGCGGGCTGTGGCCGTTTCCTGCTTCGGGGTCTGCGGGCCCATCCGGGCGCTTGAAGCTCCGTCGCTTGTGACGGCGGTCACATCCTTGAGGAGAATGGGCCAGTATGCTCTGGTTCTGGACTCAGGAATGACGATCTCACCCTCTCAGACGATTTCCGAAATCGCGTCCGCAGCACTCGGTGCGGTCCGAACCTTCGAGAAGTATGGCATCGACTACTGTTGTGGCGGCAAGCGACCTGTCGGCGACGCGTGCCTCGAGCTCGGACTGGACCCATCGGCGGTTCTGGCGGAACTGGAGCAGGCGATCCGGGGGGCCCCAACCGATTTGACGGACTGGAGCAGCGTGTCCCTGAGAGACTTGATCCGCCACATTCTCACCACCCACCACTACTACCTGAAGGTAGAACTGCCGCAGCTGCGGCTCCGGCTGCAGAAGGTGATCCGCGTATACGGTGCGCACGATCAGGAAAGACTGGGGCAGCTTCCTGATCTCCTGCGCGGGCTGACGCGTGAACTCGATATGCACATGCACAAAGAAGAGCTGATCCTCTTCCCATTCATTGCGCGGCTTGAGGACGCGGTGCAGACCGGGTTATCAATCCCGCTTTCACCGTTCGGATCCCTGGCGAATCCCATCGCGATGATGGAGAGCGAACACGAGAGCGCGGGAGCAACGCTCCGAGAGATGCGGGCAGCGACAAACGACTATGAGGCGCCATTTCACGCGTGCATCACATACCGGTCGGTGCTCGATGGTCTGCGCGAACTGGAGCAGGACCTCCATCTTCACATTCACCTGGAGAACAACATTTTGTTTCCGCGCGCCATGGCGCTGGAGGCGCTGGAGCCGTGCTGACGGACAAACAGTCGGGGTCCAAATGGCTTCCGGTCGTGGACGGATCGAAGTGCACCGGCTGTGCGCTTTGCGCAAATGCCTGCGGCCCGGCGCGACTCTGCTTGCCCATAGCGAAGCCTGCGAAGTTCAGGCCTTCGAAACCGCTTCGGCAATCGGGTTCCGGTTCCACCTGGAGATGGCGAGCCCTGGGCTCGAAGAACTGATCCGCAACTGTGGAAGTGAGATTGGAACGGGCCGTTACGAGCAGTCGCCTGAAGTGCTGCGGGCGGGCGAATCAGCATACGGGGAGGCCGCGCGACACATGTTATACCGGCTTCTTGACTCCATCCTCGCGCGCGTTGCCGCTGCCCGCCGGTGACGCGTCCAGACACGGGGCGGCCCCGAAGGTCGGCAGCAGGGGAATTGGCGGAAACCCGGATTCGGGATGTTGCCGTTGATCAGGGCGAGCGGCTCAGGTTTGGGGTGGTGGCAGCGGCGGTCCGTGAGTCTTCCCACGGGCTGCCAGGGCCGGTTCACCGGTGGGGAGGCGGGGCCCGGGCGTTGGCAGGCAGGCCGCCCACTGGACCGGCGTGGTTCATCCGGCAGCTAGGCGGGTGGCTGGCTGTCGGCCCCCCGCTTCCGTGGCGGGCTCTCATACACCTTGAGAGCGTGCTCAAGCTTCTGCGCCCACCTAAGCCATTCCTCCCTGCTTCTCGGAGAAAGATCACCTAGTGGGCAGACGATTTGCTGTCGCGGCCCCTTGGGCGTGCTGACTGACTCTACCAACTGGTAGCGAAAGTAAATTTTTCCTTTTGAGACGAACTTCTTCTTACGAATGTACATGGCGCTGCACTACCTTCTCTGCAAGCGCCTGCCATCGCGAGTGTTCGAGACCGGACTCCAGCACTACGATGACCGGCCAGACTGTGCAATTTCTACCTGAACTCTTTCCTTCCCCGAGGATTCTGCCGCACAATGGAGTTGTCGATCAGAACCTCTGAAACCACTACCGACAGGCGACCGCGCCTGTGACTTGGGTGTGTGATGGACGTGATTTTCCACTATCGACAAGAATCCTCTAAGGTGGGGTTTCCGTTTGGGATTGGCCTTCTGATTGCTGGGATTCTGGCTTCCGTGATGGGCGGTATGGACGCGACAGAGTCGACGCTCATTCCCCGCTTCACTGACCGTATCGTCGCGGAACGAGGAGTCTTCCCGATTGCCGACTCTGTAGGAAGCGATCGATGGAAGACGAACCGAGGAAAGGACCGATACCCGATGAAGTTCTCGAGTGGAGCGACCGGTGCAGCACGAAACCGGATTACCACCGCCCTTTTTTTCATGATTCTGGCCACCTGCCAACCCGTTGATGCGGCACCGGTGGTGTGGACGACTTCCAGCCTGGTGCGAGTACCACAGACGGGCCCCGCCGGGACTGAGCGAAACGTACTGATCCAGGCGGCTCGCAATGAGTGGGAGTCTTTTCAGATCGTCGTACAGTCGTCCGGGGAAGCCTTGAGCAACGTCAATGTCACTGTTTCGGATCTGCGTGATGCGGCCGGAAACATCATACCGAGCGCGAGCATGCAACTGTACCGCGAGCATTACGTTTACGTCTCGCAGGCGAGTCCGGACTGGCGCGGGACGAACCGGCCACTGGGAGTGGGCTGGTATCCCGACGCGCTGATCCCATTCCGGAAGCGCGGAAGCACAACAGACCTCTCGGGGGCAGCGTTGGATGCTGTGCCGTTCAATCTCAATGCTGGCCGCAACCAGCCGATTTGGGTGGATGTATACGTACCAGCGAATGCGCCGCCCGGCAATTACAAGGGCACGTACGTGGTCAGCAGTTCCCAGGGAGCGGTGAGCGGAAACATTGATCTGACCGTTTGGGACTTCACGCTGCCGACAGTGCCGTCCGCGCACTCCAGTTTTCTGTACTGGACGGCCGGAAGCGCGGAGGCCAACGCAGAACTGCTGCATCACCGGCTGTACCCTGCGCGCACCACAGCGGCTGAACAATCGGCATTGAAGTCGCAACTCGGCCTGGGGGCGGTGAATCTGGGTTTCTGGAGCGGAGCGGATATCGGCAACTGCAGCATGTCCGCATCTCCCAGCGCGTCTCAATTCCAGACGGCGAAGAACGCCCAGGCGCCTGGCTTGATGGTGTACAACTACACGGCCGATGAAGTCGGGGCCTGCGCGAATTTGCATGAGACGATCAAGTCCTGGTCGCGAAACATGCACCAGGCCGGGATCAAGAACCTGATTACGATGCCGCCAACCCCGGCATTGTATGACGATGGCGCCGGGAAGCCAGGGGTGGATATCTGGGTGATTCTGCCGGTGCAGCATGATGCGAACCGGGTGAAGGAAGTGCTTGATCTGAAGCACGAGGTATGGTCCTACAACACGCTGGTGCAAGATGCGTACTCGCCGAAATGGCTCATCGACTTTGAACCGATCAATTTTCGGATTCAAGGCGGATTCATGAACCAGAGCCTGGGGCTGACCGGTCTGCTTTACTGGAGGATCGACCGCTGGTCTTCGGACCCATGGAACAACGTGAACAACACGGGCACGTTCAGTTCGAGCAACTATCCGGGAGAGGGAATGCTGGTGTATCCCGGGCAGCAAGTGGGCGTTACGGGGGTAGTCCCGTCGATGCGGCTGAAGTGGCTGAGGGATTCGATCGACGACTATGAGTACATCGAATTGCTGAAGAAAGCGGGCAAGGAGAGCGAAGCAATGTCCGCCGCGCGGAGCGTCGCATCGGATTTTCTGAACTGGACGCGCGATGCGCAGACGCTGGAGTCGGTACGCCGGCAACTTGGCGAGGAGTTGGCATCCACGCCGGGATCGCCGGCTCGGGAACCGCTGCCCGCCCCGGGCAATCCAACCCCGGCCACGGGGGCCACCGGAGTGTCCCTGGCACCCACCCTTACCTGGGGTAGCGTCTCTGGGGCAACCTCCTACGATGTTCATTTCGGCACCCAGAATCCCCCCGCGCTGGTCACGACTTCTTCGGGAACGACCTACGTGCCGGGTTCGCTGAGCGCAGGGACGGTTTATTACTGGAAGGTGGTCGCCAGAAACGGCGATGGGCAGACGTCTTCGCTGGTCTGGAGTTTTGCTACGATGGCGGCTCCGGCGCCCCCCCAACTGCGCAGCCCGGGGAACGGATCCAGCCTTGCCGCGAATTCGACGATTCTGGATTGGCAGGCAGCGAGCGGGGCGACCAGCTACGACGTGTACTTCGGCACGCAGAATCCGCCCCCGTTTTTGCGGAACCAGACCACGCTGCAGTATTCCACGGGAATATTGTCGAATGGAGCCACGTATTTCTGGAGAGTCGTCGCAAAGAATGCCGCGGGAAGCACAATGTCGCCGGTCTGGAGTTTTCAAGCGCCGGTGCCTATCCCGGGGGTTCCCACTCTGGTGTCGCCGGGCAACGGCACAACTCTGAGCAGTACGAACAGCGCTGTTTTGCAATGGGGCGCCGCCAGCAACGCGACGGATTATGAGGTGTATGCAGGCGTGCAGAGTCCACCGCCGCTGCTGACGACTGTGTCCGCGCAGAGCTACAACCTGACGAATCTGACTCCGGGAAGCCTCATTTATTGGAGAGTCGTGGCAAGGAACACTTCGGGTGCGACGAGTTCGCAGCAGTGGTCTTTCCGGATGGGAGCCGCTGCCGCGACTCCCCCGACCGGGACTCCGATAGCGGTGTCGGTGACGCCTGCCTCGGGCACCGGTTGGCAACCGGCGTTCACGGCGAGTTTCTCGGACGCCGATGGCGCGACGGACTTCGCCACGGTGGGCATGTTGATCAACAGCAGTGTGAGCGGGGCGGGGGCCTGCTGGGTCGTCTACGAAACCGCGAGCAACTCCATCTGGCTCGCGCAGGATAGCGGGACTTCGTGGAAGAGCGTATACTTCGTCGGGACCTCTCGCGCATCCTCCCGCACGCTGTCCAATAGCCAGTGCAGCGTGAACCTCTCGGGGGTGCAAATCCTTCGGAGCGGGACAACGCTGAGTCTCACGGTGCCGCTCGATTTCAAAACGGGCTTCACGGGACTGAAGAACGTCTACCTGATCGGGCAGGACCGGGCCGGGAAGAGTACGGGCTATCAACTTAAGGGAACCTGGATGGTGCCGTAGTTTCCTGCCCACGAGGAGGCAGGGGAGGAATCGGGCGTCCTTGCAAGAGCAGGCTGCTTGCGCAAGGGCGTCTGGTACTCCGGCACGATTGCCTTCAAGTGGGCGCGCACGGGAGCTTCCAGCCGGCGATCCAGCAGGGTTTGCAGCGCGGCTACCCATTCCTGCATCTCCTTTCGGGTTCGGGGCTCCTCGCGAAAAACGTGGATTCGCGGATGGCATGTGGGCACGACCTGTTCGGTATCCAGACGAATTTCCTCGAACAGTTTTTCTCCGGGTCGCAGGCCGGTGAAACGGATTGCGATTTCGTCGTGAGGGACATGACCGGAGAGGCGGATCATGGCCTCGGCAAGGTCAGCGATTCTGACTGGTTCGCCCATGTCGAGAACAAAGATTTCACCGCCGTTTCCGATCGTGGATGCCTGGAGGGACAGATGAACCGCTTCGGAAACGCTCATGAAATAGCGCTTCACCTCGGGGTGGGTGACGGTGACGGGACCGCCTCTGGCGATCTGATCGCGGAACAGAGGGACCACGCTGCCGTTACTGCCGAGGACGTTCCCAAAGCGAACGGCCATACAGCAGGTGCCCCTCCCGTTCTGACTGGCGTGGGCAGCAACGAGGAGTTCGCAGGCACGTTTGGTGACACCCATAAAGCTGGTGGGGTTGACGGCTTTGTCGGTGGAGATCATCAGGAACCGCCCGACATTCGCCTCGATGGAGCAGTTGAGCAGATTCCAGGTACCGATGACATTGTTGACAGCGCCTTCAAGGGGGTGGGCCTCAAGCATCGGGACGTGCTTATAAGCCGCAGCGTGACAAACGATATCCACCTTGTGTTGGCGGAAGAGACTGGCCAACCGGGCCCGGTCCTGGACACTCCCCAACTCAGTGCAGACTTCGAGGGAGGATTGGCCGGCGCGCAATTCGTTGTCGATGTAGAACAGGGCGCTCTCGGCCTGATCAAGAATCACGAGGCGGGCGGGTTGGAGGCGTGCAATCTGCCGGCAGAGTTCGGATCCGATTGAACCGGCGGCGCCGCTGACGAGCACGGTTTTGCCGCGGATATTGGCGGCGATGGACCGGGACTCGAGGTCCACCGGCGCACGGCCGAGCAGATCTTCGATGGCGAAATCGCGAATCTGGGCGGAGAGACCGGCTTTCTCGAGCAGTTCGTAGGCACCGGGGAGGGTTTTGCAGGGGATGTGCGCCATCCGGCAATTCGCGAGGACCTCCTGCATCTGCCGACCGGAGGCGGAGGGGATGGTCACGATAACTTCGTCGATGGGCCGCGCCTGACGATGGGCGGTGGCCGCGATCATCGAGACTTCGCGTCCGGGCCCGAGAACCGGCACAGAGTGGACGCGTGTTCCCTGCTTCGCGGGGTCGTCATCCAGGAAGCCGACGACCTGATACGGGAGGTGGGGGTTGTGCCGGATTTCGGCAATCAGCATGGAGCCGGCGTCCCCAGCACCGTAAACGAGGATGCGTTTCCGGGGCCTGGCATCGCATCGGCGGCGTGCTGCGCGGCGTTCGGCCCAGGCCGAGCAGAGAGTCCAGAGCAACACCATTCCGCAGGAGCAAGTGATCAAGTCCAGCAGATACACCGAGCGTGGGAAAGCGCGTCCATAGATGGCGAAGACGGCGATCGTAAGGCATGCGGAAGCCCCCAGATTCACCTGAAAGACCGCACTCAGATCCTGAATCTGGGCGACCGAGAATCGTTCCCGGTCAATGCCCGTGAGGTGAAAGATCAGTCCTTTTACGAGGGCCGCCAAAAGGACAGTTGGCATCAGCATGGGCAGTATGGCTTCCGGTATCTGAAAGTCGAATCGCAACAGGAAGGCCATCGCCGCGGCGAGTGCGCCCAACAGCATATAGAGGCCTACCTGGAGGGAGCGCCTCGCGAGTCCGAGACCACCGTTCGTTGTCATTGAGCGCCTCCATTCAATCGATTACGCGGTTCTGGGAGAATTGGGAATGCGGAGATTGGGCCAACGTCCTGGGCGGGTTCCTCCGGTACGCGGCGAAGCCATGCTTCGCGCCAGAAATAGAGGCAGGAACGATCACAACCGATTCCGGCGCCATCGCAGATGGAACCAGCCAGCAGAACGGTATTCTTCATCCGCCGCTGGCGTCCGCTTTCCTCCCAGAAGAGCAACTCGAGCCGTTTGTAAACCCGGAAGCGCCGCCCGCAGCACGGGATCATCCCGTGCAGGAAGGCGAGGCCGCGCAGTCGGCCATAGAGATCCAGAGTGGACCGAATTTCCGCTTCGCTCTTCACTTCAACGAGTTCTCCAGGCTGCAGCCGGAGAACCTCGTCCGGGATAGGGTTCAGGGGCGCAAGCGCCACGGCCGTGCCCCAGCGTTGTCGAAGAACACGGAGCGCGGCGCACGGGATGCCGGTGAAACCCTGCCTCCAAAGGCGCTTCAGAAACAGGAGTGCGATAAACACGACCCAGGGCCGCCTGAGTCTGGCGAAGCTTTGTGGGCTCTGATGCTGGCAACCGTCGACGGGCGGCGAACAGGTCACCTGAATGGGTTCTGGCGTAGCCATTTGCGGTCTCCTTGCCCTCCTCACCTCGCATTCGTTCGTCCCTCTGCACGCCCTGCCGCCGTACGGAGCCGGCATGGAATCCGCGACTTCTCCGCGGCAAGCAGGACCTTCTGGATGAGCTCTAACCGCTGATTGCCCGGAAGACGGCCCCGCAAGGAGGCGACGGCACTCAGGGAGAGGCGGTTCAGCAGAAGGGGGGATAGCATCGGGTGCAGGCGCACGACGGTATTGCGTTCTTCCACTTCATAGCCGAGCCGTGACTTGTAAGTATGGAGACCGGGTATGTCCAGCAGGGAGACGAGGCCCATGCAAACTGCAGTTGTTGCGGGATCCGAGAGCGCCCTTTGAGTGATGGCGTAGTCCAGGACATGATTCCCTCCGACGCCTCCCCTCGGCGTTCGAGACATCTTGTGAAGAATGTGCAGCCAGCCGCCTTCCTGGCACACCACGGCCATCGCTTCAAGCTGATCATCGTGAAATGCCCCGAAGGCCGCGACGCCGGGGCTCCCGCTCAGCGCGTCGACAAAGCGCTTCCATCGCCGCGGATCCCCGAACTCCGGATCCCAGCGCTGCTGCCTCTGCAGGGTTTCCCGGTTCAGAACGATCCCGTCTCGCAAAAGGTCATCACCGGTCAACTGGCGAACCTCGCAGACTTTTAGCCCCTCTCTGACTTGAATCCGGCAATTTCGATGGAGGCAATCCAGCCCATACGGGCGCCTGCGCACGTAGAGTCCGCTCTCCAAACCGGGGAGCCGCAGGGAGGGGTACCGCAGTCCCGTGAGCCGGTGGGAGGAAAGCTGTGCATTCACCTCGTCCTGGCCGAGATCCACGGTGCGTTCATACGGGATTGACATGTAGATCCCCCCGCCTGCTTCGTAGAAGAGGACGCCGGCCAGTTCCAGAACCCGGTGGCCGCGCAACTCCATGAATCGTGCAATTTTCTCTCCCTGCATGACTGCTCCTTTCGCTCAGCGCCCAGCCACTGCGAACAGGGGCAGTCGAACGGAGGTAATTGCTCTTTCCACGGTGGAGATCACCACGTCCAATTGCCGCTCTGTCATACCGGGGTAGATCGGTAGAGACAGGGCGCTTTCGTAGAATGCACGGGCACACGGCCATGCCGCCAAAGGAAAACGGCCGGAATAGAACGGATGCAACGGAATCGGAATGAAGTGAACACTTGCGCCGACTCCTTCCCGGTGGAGCGTATTGAGAAAGGCGTCTCTTGCCTCGGGCAGATTTTCTCTTCGGAGGCGAAGCACATACAGGTGCCAGGCATGAGAACGATCCACAGGGGACCGTGGGACGATGACGTCGTCGAACCGGGAGAATGCGTCCGTGTATCTGGCAGCGATGGCCGCCCGCTGTTCGCAAAAATCGATTTGCCGGTGGAGTTGGTGGATTCCGATGGCGGCTTGGATGTCGCTCATATTACACTTGAATCCGCATTCACGTACCTCGTAGAACCATCGCCTGGTGTCCGCGTACCGCATCCAGGCGTCAGCGCTGATCCCATGGAGGCTCAGCGACTTGCATCGTGAATGAACCGACGCATTGGGGGTGGTGAGCATGCCACCCTCGCCCGTGGTGAGACATTTCGTGGCGTAGAAGCTGAATGCGACGGCGTCACTCTCTCCCCAAGGCGACTGACCGCCGATTCTGACGCCGCGGAAAGAGGCGGGCATGGCATGCGCCGCGTCCTCGATCACTCGCAAGCCGTGACGGCGGGCGATGGCCCAGATGGCTTGCATGTCGCAAGGCAGCCCGGCGAAATGCACAGGCAGCACAACCCTGGTGCGTGGTGATAGAGCATCGGCCACGCCGGCGGGATCCAGATTGCCATCGGCATCGACATCTGCAAGCACCGGAACGCCGCCCGCGTGGACTATGGCGTTGATGGTGGCGCAGAACGTAAGTGGAGTAGTAATCACTTCATCGCCGGGTTCCAGATTCATGGCGACAAGCGCCAGATGAAGCGCAGCGGTGCAGGAATTCAGCGCGAGGGCATTGGGAGCACCGACAAACGTCCGGAACTCTTCTTCGAACTGCCGCACCTTCGGTCCGGTGGTCAACCACCCGGAGCGAAGGGTGTCGGTTACTTCGTCAATTTCCTCTTTGCCGATGGACGGGACATGATAAGGAACGGTCCAGACGGTTTCCATCGATCACCTCCAAAGATTTGCCGGCGGATGGTCTCTTCATTGACTGGCGCGCTGCTAAAGCTGTGCCGCAGCGTCAGGATGATCAGCTTCAGGTCGGTCCAGGGGGTCTGCTGCCGGAGGTATTCACGGTCCAATCGCAGCTTATGCGGCAGCACTGATTCCACATAGGCCCGTTCGGGGTCTGCCGCCATGGCGAGCACACTTTCCTCGTGCCGGTAGACGAGGGTCGCGAAATCCGTGAGGCCTGGGCCCGACCGCAGCAACTCCGCCCAGACCGGATCCTCGGGCTCGACATATTCGGGTACTTCCGGTCGTGGGCCAACGAGGCTCATTTGCCCGAGAATCACATTCCAGAGCTGTGGGAACTCGTCGATTTTGTAGCGGCGGAGGAAACCTCCGAGTCTGGTCACTCGTGAGTCACCTTCAGCGGTCACCCGGGGCGAGAGATCATCTGCCACGACGCGCATGGTCCGGAACTTCCACAGGCGAAAAAGTCTGCCGCCAGTGCCGACCCGCAATTGGGAGAAGAGCACAGGCGGGCCATCCACCAGGCGGATGAGCAGCGCGAAGGCCAACAGCGCCGGAAGCAGGACCAGCAAACCGGTGAGTGAGAAGACGATGTCCACGGCGCGCCGAAGCGATGGACCGCCAGTATCAGTCTCCGGTAGTCGAACTACGGTAGATCGCATACTCATTCATCTCCCTGTCAGCGCTCCGGTGAAAGGTTTGCACCAGGGCAAAGCCCTCGCGCCGGTAGAGCGCGTTTGCCACCAGGTTGGTGGAATCGGTGGTGAGATAGACCATTTCCGCATCGCGGCTCCAGGAGGCATCAATGAACGCGCGCAGCAGGCAGGTGCCGGCACCGCGGCTTGAATCCTCCGGCAGCACGGCGATTGACGACAGCTCACAGGCAAGCCCGTCGACAGAGGCCCGGGTCGCATGCCGCACCAGGCGGAAGCCAGCCAGGATTCTCCCAAGAAGAGCGGGATTCTGCACCGCGGCCAACGCCACCGGCCAGACGAACCGCCAGCGATTCCGAATCATTTCCCGGTAGAAGACATCGGGTTCCAGAAAGCCGGCGGCAAAGCCTCGCGTGATCTGATCGCTTTCGGCGACGAGCAGTATGCCGCCTCGAAATCTGAGGATCAGCTGGTAATACTGCCAGAGGAACCGGCGTCCAAGCTGGGCGAGGAAGGCATCACCGAAGGAGGACAGATGGATTGCGGTGATGGCCTGCAGGTCGCTCGTAGTCGCGCAGCGGATGAGGAACTTATGATCCTGCATGGGTGCTCCCTCGCGGCCATCCGGAGTTGCGGCGGCTGGGTTCATTGGTAACCCCCTTTGGGAACCGCGTGTACCCGGCCTGGAGCACATGAGAGGCCGGATCTTTTTCTGGACAGTTGCGCATACAGGTCCCGGTAGGCGGCGACAACGCGATCCTCGCTGTAATGCTCGGCCAGCACCCGCTGCGCTTCATCAGCGAGCCGTGTGCGAAGACCGGAATCCTCGAGCAGACGGACCACGGCCCCAGCCAGTGCTTCCGCATCCTTGGGCGGCACCAGCAGCGCGACTTCGCCGTGCCCCGCGACCTCAAGGTTGCTCTCGATGGTTGTGGAGACGATGGGCCTGCCCGCTCGCATCGCCTCGAGCAGTGCGATGGACAGGCCCTCCCAGAGGCTCGGCAGGACGACAATATCGCTGGCCGCGAGCAGTTCCGCAATGTCGCGGCGAAACCCCAGGAAATGGACATGTTCCCGGATGCCTCTGGCGCGCGCGTATTCGCGAAGTTCGTCGCTGAGCGGTCCCTCGCCCGCGATAGCCAGTTCAACGGGTCGGGCACAGGTCTTTCGCAGAATCGCAACGGCGTCGATCAGCCACGGAAATCCCTTCTGTGGAGCGAGGCGCCCCATGGAGAAGAGCAATGTCGTCTCAGGCGGCACTCTCAATGCCAATCTTGTGCGCGCGGCGGAGTCGTTGGAGAACTTTGGCAACGCTTCCACGCCGTTGGGTATCGCGAATACCTTCGCCGAATTCCCAATCCCCAATTGCAGCGCCAGGCGTGCGTGAAACTGGGAGACGCAGACGATGGCATCGCACCAGTGCGAAGCGAGGCGTTCGAGGGCGGAGTAGGCCGTGCGTGCGAACCAGCCGGACTGCTCATGAAAGGCGAAGCCGTGGACTGTGTGGACGATGATGGGAGTCCTCGCCAGACATGCAGCCAGTCTCCCCACCATGCCTCCTTTTGAGGTATGGGTGTGCACTGCATCGAATCTGTGCTCGCGAAGGATGCGCACGAGACGAAAGAGACCGGCGGCATCGCGAAGCGGGTGAATCGAGCGCCGGACGACATCCTCCGCCAAGACAGAAATTCCGCGCTCATGATAGTAGGCTTTCGCCTCCGCGTCCGTGGTGAGGACGTACGGTTGCCAGCCAAGCGCTGCCGCCGCCCTACCCAGTTGGGCGATTACGAGGGTTCCGCCGCCAAAGCGCGAGTCACCCACGATATGAAGTATTGACGGTCTGCCATGCATGAAGCTCACCTCCCGTCCTCGATACCGGCCGTTCGGCGATGGTGGGCGGCGTAGCTCGAAGCCAGAGGGCGCGGGCCGCGCCGATCAAGGCGAGGGTCATCCACCAATGCCGCTGATAGAGTGCTTCGATGCCCACGGAGAGCATCAGCATCGCCGTGTGCGCCGAGAGCAGTGCGATGTTCAGGCCCCTGGCCTGTGCGGGTCCCAACCAGCACAACCGCCAGGCCTGCCACCACCACCACCAGACCATTCCGCAGAACGCTGTGAAGCCAACGATGCCAAGCTCCGCCAGGCACATCAGCGCGGAGTTGTGAATCATCGTCTTTCCAAAGGCGAAGAAACAGCCCAGGCCGCCACCGGTGAACGGGTGCTGAGAGAACGTTTCCCACGCCTCACTGACCAGCTCCAACCGGTGCGTACCCGCGGCGGGGCGAAGGGCCATCGATCGGGCAACGTCCAGAAGCTCCGTTCCCTGCCCCATAAAAATGGCCAGTCCGCACGCCT
>DNFG01000070.1:0-317 GCA_003487005.1 Bryobacterales bacterium | reverse complement strand
CCAGCCCGCACGCCGCGACGGCCAATCCCACTGCGATCAGGGCTTTCCCCCGCAAAAGCAGTGTGCAAATCGCGACCATCGCAAGCATCGCCCACGCCGTCCGGGAGAAGCTGAACAGAACGCCACAGAAAAGGGTTGTGCAGCTGATGGCGGTCATAACCGGGCCGAAGAGATTCTGGTCGCCAAAACGGGCGAGCAGAAGGAAGGCCAGAGCCAACACCAGCAGACCTCCGTACGCGTTGGGATCAATCAGCAGACCAGAGACGCGCCACTTCCCGTAGTTCCACCAGCCGACCTGCGTTCCTGTTCTCCAGGTG
>DNFG01000309.1 GCA_003487005.1 Bryobacterales bacterium | reverse complement strand
GGCGGCGGCGCGGCGGCGGGCATCATTCTGGCCACGTCCTCGTCGAGCAGCAGTCCGGGCAGCATTTCACGTTAGTTTTTCAAGATTCCGCGGCTGGCGGATCAGCGCGCGCGGGCCTGCGCCCTCTATACTGAGCTTCGTGGACCCCCGCCCCGAACCATTGGACGAGAAGATCCTCGCGCGGCTGGAGAGCCTGCCGCACGGCCGCTCGACGGCCAAGACGCTGCTCCGCGAGCTGCGCCTGCGCAGCCACGAAGAGCGCCGCGCGCTGGATGACGCAATCACGCGCCTTCTGGACCGCGGGCGGCTGATCGAACTGCGCGGCGGACAGTTCGTCCTGCCGGGACGAACGCGCGACTACGCCATCGGCCGCCTGAACATGCACCGCGACGGCTATGGTTTCGTGATCCCCGACACGCCGCCGCCGGGCCTGGACGGTGACATCTTTATCCCGCCGCGAAAGACGGCGCATGCGATGCACGGGGACCGGGTGCTGGCCCGAATCTCCCGCTTTGACCCCAGCGGCCGCGCCGAGGGCGAAGTCGAGCGCGTGCTGGGCCGGGCGCATCCCACGATCGTCGGCGAGTTCCGGTATCACAAGCGCGGGTGTTTCGTGATCCCCCATGACCGGCGGATCCAGAACGAGGTGCTGATCCCCGAGGGCATGGAACTGCCTCCCCCGGAGGCGAATCCGGACCGCATCGGCGCTTCGGCGAAGCCGCCGGAGTCGGCCAAGGATCTGGACCGGCTGATTGTGAACGTGGAACTGCTGGACTACCCCGAGCGGGATTCCACCGAGGCGATCGGCCGCGTCATCGAAGTGCTCGGCCACCCGGACGATTTCGGTGTGGATGTCGAAGTCACGATCCGCAAACATCATCTGCCCCACCGGTTCCCGGCAGAGGTTCTGGAGCAGGCGCAGTCCGTGCCCGGCATCATTCGCGCGGGTGAACTGGAGCATCGCCGTGACTTCCGCGCCGAGGATTGCGTGACCATCGACGGCGAAACCGCCCGCGACTTCGACGACGCCGTCTGGGTGGACCGCACGGCTGAAGGCCATTACCGCCTGCATGTCCACATCGCGGACGTCTCCCACTACGTCCACCCCGGCACGCCGATCGACCGCGAGGCCTTTCTGCGCGGCACATCGGTCTATTTTCCGGACCGCGCCGTGCCGATGCTGCCGCTGGAACTGTCGACCGAGATCTGCTCGCTCAAGCCGCACGTCGAACGGCTTGCGATGAGCGCCCTGCTGACGATCGACCACCGCGGCGATGTGGTGAAGCAGGAGTTCTGCCGTTCGATCATCCGCTCGGCGGCGCGGATGACCTACACCGAGGTCCACGCGATTCTCGAAGGCGACGAAGCGCAGCGGGCGCGCCACCCCGCGCTGGTGCCGCGCTTTGAACTGATGAAGGAACTGGCGCTGATCCTGAACCGCAAGCGGACGCGTCGCGGGTCGATCGACTTCGATCTTCCGGAGCCGATCATCATCTTCGACGACGAGGGCATGATGATTTCGGTTGCGCGCGCACCGCGCAACATCGCGCACCGGATCATCGAGGAGTTCATGCTGGCCGCCAACGAGGCGGTGTCGGCGCATCTGGAGGCGCACCTGGACGAGAGCGTGTTCCGCATTCACGAGACGCCCGACCCGAAGCGCGTGGCCGAGTTCGAGGAGACCGCCGCGCGTTTCGGTTTCACGCTGGGCATCGGCGCCGTGCCGGGGAAGCGATTTCGTAATGTCACGCACACCTCGCTCGGGCAGAAGCACCGCCGGGACATCACGATCACGGACCCCTCGCTGAAGGTGACCGCGCGAATGTACCAGAAGCTGGTGTCGCAGATCGAAGGACGCCCGGAGGAGCGCATTGTCAGCTACCTGATGCTGCGGTCACTGAAGCAGGCCCGATATTCGAACAAGAACTTCGGCCATTTCGCGCTGGCCGCGGAGAGCTACACTCACTTCACGTCGCCGATTCGCCGGTATCCCGACCTGCTGGTGCACCGCTTGCTGGGGTCGCTGCTGGATGGACGCCCGGCGCACCTCGCCTCGCTCGATGCCATCACCGCCCACTGCTCCGACACGGAGCGGCGCGCGGCGGAGGCGGAGCGGGAACTGATGGAGTGGAAGAAGGTCAAGTTCATGGCCGAACGGATCGGCGACGAGTTCCCTGCCCTGGTGATCTCCATCACGCGCTTCGGCTTCTTCGTGGAGTTGGACGAGTTGTACGTGGAAGGACTGGTGCCGATCGACACGCTGCCGGGCGAACGGTGGAGCTACCAGGAGAATGCGCGGGTGCTACGCGCCGACCGGAGCCGCAAGGAGATCGCGGCCGGCGACCGCCTCACGGTCCGCCTGGACCGGGTGGACTGGATGGAGCGCAAGCTGGTGTTTTCGCTCGCGGTACCCACCGCCGAAAAGCGCAGCGGGAAAAGCCGGCGGAAAAAGAAATAAACAGCTGCTATTTCTGCGCTCCGTTATTCTTCAGCCATTCTTCGTAGCTGTGCCTGCGCGGCCCAACGTACTCGATCGTATCGAAAAAGTCGGCGCGATTCAGCATTCGCGGGTCCCCTTCGCCACGGAGCAGTTCTTCCATCCGCTCGCGCAGCTTTCTTTTGACTTCCGCGAATCTGGGCTCCGCGGCGACGTTGTTGATATTGTCCGGGTCGGCGGCCAGATACAGTTCTTCTGCCGGGCGCATGCCGAATGACATCCGGTAATATTCGTCGAAACGCGACAGAATAAAGCTCTTGGTGGGGCTGTCATCGACGTTGCGGTAGCCGGTCTCGGGATTGCCGGCCGGCCAGGCGCCGGGGGTATAGTTGCGAATGTAGAGGAAGTCTTTCGTGCGAATGGCGCGGACGGGGTAGCCAGCATCGCGCGGCCGGCCGAGGTCGTGGCGTTCCTTGCCGGTCAGCATGGTGTCGCGCGATTCGTCGATCCAGCCGGAACGGCCCGCCTTCATGGCATCGAGGAAGCTGCGTCCGGTCATGGTGCCCGCCGCTTCCGCGCCCGCCGCTTCGAGGATGGTGGGCGCGTAGTCCCGCACGTTGATGAAGTCGTCGACACGGGTGCCGCCCTTGAATTCGCGGCCCCACATGGCCGCGAGGGGCAGGCGGAACCCGGCTTCGTAAATCTGCCCCTTCACGCGCGGGAACGGCATCCCGTGATCCGAGGTCATCAGGACCAGCGTGTTGTCGAGTTCGCCCGTCTTTTCGAGCAGGTTCAGCGCCCGCAGGACGTGGCTGTCGAAGTACTCCACTTCCACGGCGTAGTCGAGGAGGTCGCTGCGGACCGTCCGGTGGTCCGGATAGTACTTCGGCACCGTCACATCCTCGAGCCGTTTGCCCATTCTGAGCCCGATGCCATCCTCGTAGGGGCGGTGGGGTTCCGTCCCGCCCATCCAGAAACTGAAGGGCTGATCTTTCGGCCGCTGCCGCAGGAAATCTTCAAAATTGCCGGCGTAATCGTTGTTGCTGATATATTGACCGGGGGGCTTGGCCGTCACTCTATTGAAGAGGGGGCCGGCCGGATTCCTTTTCCAGCCGGTGCTCTGAAAATCGCCCGGACCCCAGCCCTTGCCGGTCAATCCGACAAAATATCCAGCTTTTTCAAGCAAGTCCGGAAAGACTGGAAAATCAGGGGGAAATATCGAAAAGTGATTGACCGCCTCCTTCATCTGCCAAGAATTGCGTCCGGCGAGAATCGACGCCCGGCAAGGTGCGCATTTTGGATTCGAAGTGAATGTATTGTTGAAGGTCACGCCGCGCTCGGCGATCCGGTCGAAACCCGGGGTCTTCACCCAGCCGCAGCCGTACGCGCCCGCGTGGCCGAAGCCCCAGTCATCCATGATGGCGAAGAGGACATTGGGGCGGCGGCGCGCCTGACCTCGCAAAATGGCGGGGGCCGCGGAGGCCGCGCCCAGAAATGAGCGGCGCGTGGTTGATCCGGTCATGGCGCCGCCATTCTATCAGGCGCGATCAGCCTTCCGGATTCCACGGGCGGCGGTACTGCCGGTCGAGCATGCCGGCGGCGGTGTCATCACCGGTGATGGACTCGCGCGCGGGATCCCATTTCAGATCGCGGCCGACTTCGAGGGCGATGTTGCCAAGGTGCGAGACGGTGATCGTCCGGTGCGCTTCTTCGATCGGCGCCACCACGGGCACGCCGTTGAGCACGGCGTCAATGAAGTTCTTCTCGTGATCGCGGCTGTACGCCATCCGGTAACCGTCGGAAGGCAGCGAGGCGGTCGCGATGTCCGGCGCAGAGGTCTCCAGACGGCCGCGATTGGTCCAGACCCAGCCGTCCGCGCCTTCGAAGCGGACGCCGCCTCGCTCTTTGGTGCCGACGATCATCTTCACGCCGTTGGCGTACTCACACTCGAACGAGTATTCCGTGGCGGTATTGTAAACCGGGTGCTTCGCCCACTCGCCGCGCGCGTTGCGCAGCGCCACGGGTCCGGTGCGCTCCATGCCGAGTCCGAGTTGGGCGATGTCGATGTGATGGGCGCCCCAGTCGGTCAACTGGCCGCCGGAATAGTCCTTCACCCAGCGGAAATTGACACCCACACGCGCCGGACAATACTGGACCGCGGGCGCGGGGCCGAGCCAGAAATCAAAATCGAAGCCGTCGGGGACAGGGACCACCGTGGTCTGGTTCGCGGTGTGCCCGAAGTCCGGCGTGCCGCCGGGGAGGCCGACGCGCACGGTGTGCACTTTGCCGATTGCGCCATTGCGGACCAGTTCGACGGCGCGCCGCATGTAGATATCGGACCGCTGCTGTGAACCCGTCTGCCAGACGACTTTCGCCTTCTCGACCGCCGCCACCATCCGGCGTCCGTCGCGAACCGTGAGCGAAAGGGGCTTCTGGCCATAGATGTGCTTGCCGGCGCGCGCGGCGTGGATGGTATTCAGGGCATGCCAGTGGTCCGGCGTGCCGAGATAGACGGCGTCTATGTCGCGCCGCTGGAGCAGTTCGCGGTAGTCCGTGTATGTCGCGCAGCCCTCGTCGCCGTAGTAGCCGTCTACCAGGCGCTTCGCGGGCGCCCAGCCGCGGACGGTGCCGTCCCAGTAGCCCGGCCCCTCGCGGTTCACGTCGCAAACTGCCACCACGCGCACGCGGGGGTCCCGCAGGAAGGGCATCAGATAGCCGTAACCGTTGTTGCCCGTCCCGATGAATCCAATGGTCATCCGTCCCGAAGGTGGAGTCTGGCCCAGCGCGGAAGCGGGCACAATCAGGGGCGCGGCGGCGGCCAGAAAACGGCGGCGGGTCGTGGTCATGCCGTCATTATCACTCGCTTGCGGGCCGCGGTGGGGCCTGCGACGATGGGGCTTGCGCACGCTGCTGATCGATAACTACGACTCGTTTACGTACAACCTCTTCCACCTGCTCGCGGACCTTCTCGGCCATCCTCCCACCGTCCTCCACAATGATGAATGGAGTTGGGACCAGATCCGCGACGCGGGCTTCGAGCGGATCGTGTTGTCGCCGGGACCGGGCCGGCCCGAACGCGTCGAGGATTTCGGCGTGTGCGCCGAGGTGCTGCGGCAGGCGCAGGTTCCGGTGCTCGGGCTTTGCCTCGGTCATCAGGGGCTGGCGGCTTTTTGTGGTGGACGGGTGGTGCATGCTCCGGAGCCGGTTCACGGCCGGACGAGCGCCATTTTCCACACCGGCGAGGGGCTTTTCGCGGGATTGCCCCAAGGCTTCGCCGCGATGCGCTATCACTCGCTGGTGGTGTCAGAGCATCTGCCTCCGGAACTCGAACGGACCGCGTGGACCCGCGACGGGCTCGTCATGGCCCTTCAACACCGCCACCGGCCTCTGACCGGCGTGCAGTTTCACCCGGAATCAATTGGCAGCGAGCATGGGCGGCCGCTTCTGGCCAATTTTCTTCACCGGGCGCAGGACGGGGCGGTGACAGTGGCACGACCCGCCACGCGCACGAAGCACGAAGCCCGCCGCCGCCTCCATGTCCGTGCCCTGCCCCACTTCCCCGACCCGGAAGCCGTGTTTGCGGCCCGTTTCGCGGGAGCACCCGGCGCGTGGTGGCTCGATTCCAGCCGCGCGGAACCGGGGTTGGCCCGCTACTCCTACATGAGCGCCGCCTCCGGACCGCCTGTCCATGGCCTGAACGAAATTGCCGCGGGACTCGCGGCCGCGCCCGTGGCCACCGGCGCTCCGTTCCCCTTTCATGGTGGTTTTGTCGGCTATTTTGGCTATGAAACCGGCTCTTCCGCCTTTCACTTCGTGGATAAATTCCTGGCCTTCGACCACGAAACCAAGACCTGCTTCGCCGCCTGGCTGGATGGCTCCGCCAGTGAAGACTGGGCTCGCGAGATGGCAGCGCCCGTCGCTCCCCTGCCGGACCCGCCCCCCGCAGCGCCCGTCCACGGCGTCTTCGCCCGCTCCCGCGACCAGTATTTGCAGGACATCCGCGCCTGTCTCGAACACATCCGGGAGGGCGACAGCTATCAACTTTGCCTCACCAATTCGCTCCGGTTTCCCATTGAGGGCGACCCGTTCACGCAATACCGCCGCTTGCGCCGCGCGAATCCCGCCCCCTACTCGGCCTGGCTGCAGTTCCCTGCCCTGGCCATCGCCTGTTCCTCGCCCGAGCGCTTTCTCCGGCTTGCTTCGGACGGCTGGATCGAGTCGAAACCCATCAAGGGTACCCGCCCGCGTGGCGCGACGGAGGCCGAAGACGACGCAGTCCGCCGCGAACTCGCCGCCAGCGAGAAGGAACGCGCCGAGAATCTGATGATCGTGGACCTGCTCCGCAATGACCTCGGCCGGGTCTGCGAGACGGGATCGATCCACGCCCCGGCGCTACTCGAAATCGAGAGCTACGCGACCGTCCATCAACTGGTCAGCACCATTCGCGGGCGCCTCCGCCCGGGCCTCGGCGCCCTCGATGCCGTGCAGGCCGCGTTTCCCGGCGGTTCGATGACGGGCGCACCCAAGATCCGGACCGTGCGCCTGCTCGCCGCGCTCGAAAAGGCGCCGCGAGGCGTCTATTCCGGCGCACTCGGCTTTCTCTCCCTAGACGGTGCGATGGACCTGAACATCATCATCCGGACGGCGGTCTTCACGCCCGGCCATGGCTCGATTGGGGCCGGGGGCGGGATTGTCAGCCTCTCGGACCCCGAGCGCGAATGGGAGGAGATGGTTCACAAAGCCCGCGCCGTGGCCGCGCCGCTGGGCGTGATACTTTAGTTCTGCCATGCCCTCGCAAACCAATTTCCCGTCTGCCCGGCTTTCCCGCCGGTCCCTGCTGGCGCTCGCCGCGGGCGCGCCCCTGGCTCTCCAGGCACAGGCCCGCAAGGTGCCCATCAGCCTCGAACTCTTCTCCGTCCGCAAAGAACTGGCCGCCGACCTGACAGGGACCGTGAAGGCGGTCGCCGCGCTCGGCTATGAAGGCGTCGAGTTTTTCTCCCCTTACTTTTCCTGGACCCTGGATCAGGCGAAAGAGATCCGCAAACTCCTCGACGGCCTCGGCATCAAGTGCTTCTCAACCCACAATGGCGCGAATGCCTTTGACACCGCGAACCTCCAGAAGGCGATCGATCTGAACAGCATTCTCGGCAGCACGATGGTGATCATGGCGGGCGCGGGGCGTGTCGATTCCATCGATGGCTGGAAGCAGGTCGCCGCGAAGATCACCGCCGCTTCCGCCAAGTTCCAGACCGCCGGCATCAGCGCGGGCTTCCATAATCACCAGACCGAATTCCGCCCGCTGGAGGGCCAGAAGCCGATCGAGGTGCTCGCCGCGAATACCCCCAAAGAGGTGGTTCTGCAACTCGATGTCGGCACCTGCGTCGAAACCGGCAACGACCCGGTGGCGTGGATCCGCAAGAACCCCGGCCGTCTCCGCTCCATCCACCTGAAGGACTGGTCGAAGGAACCCGGCAAGGGCTATCACGTCCTGTTCGGCGAAGGCTCCTCGCCGTGGAAGGCCATTTTCGAGGCGGCCGAGGCCGTCGGCGGCGTCGAACACTATCACATCGAGCAGGAAGGCAGTGACTACCCGCCGATGGAAACCGTCAAGCTCTGTCTCGCAAACTACCGCAAACTGCGGGCGTGATCGAGGAAATCAACCCGGCCGCATAGAGTCCCACAGGGGCTGGAAGCACCCCCGCGTCTCCCGATGGAACCGTTGAGCATCAGCCAGGTGGAGCAGCAATTGCGCGCAATGAATGTGCGGGAGGGCGCGGTGCTGCTTGTCCACACGTCTTACCGGGCCGTGAGACCGATCGAGGGAGGTCCGCGCGGACTGATTGAGGCGCTGCGCGGCGCCCTGGGTCCCAGGGGAACTCTCGTGATGCCCTCCTGGACGGGAGACGACAACGCGCTCTTCGATCCGCTGGCGACGCCCGCGGCGGCCGATCTGGGCGTCGTCGCGGAACAATTCTGGCGCCTTCCTGACGTGGTGCGCAGTCACCATTTCCAGGCGTTCGCAGCTTGGGGTCCGCAAGCAAACTTCGTGACCGAAGGCCCCTTGCCCATCCCGCCTCATATTCCGGCAAGTCCGGTGGGTCGGGTCCATGAGCTGGATGGACAAGTTCTACTGCTCGGAGTTGGTCATGATGCAAACACGACCTTGCACCTCGCGGAACTCATGGCGGGTGTGCCCTACCGCACACCGGGCTCGGGTCTGGTCTTGCGGGATGGAAGGCCTGAGCGAATCGAGTACGAGGAAAACGACCACTGCTGCCAGCGCTTCGTGCTTGTGGACGAGTGGCTGCGGAATCGTGGACTCCAGACGGAAGGTATCGTAGGTCATGCCCGTGCCCGTCTGGCCCGGTCGCGGGATATCGTTGATGTGTCATTGGAGAACCTCGCGCGGGACCCGCTGGTCTTTCTGCATTCTCTGGAGGATGGTTGTGAGGAATGCAACTCGGCGCGCGCCAGCATTCGTTAGGCGAATCTCGTCGCAGTAGCGTTCCGCGCAGCAGGGACGCCGGCCGCAATCTGGTGCCGGGGACCCAATAGCCACGTGAAAGGTTGCTCCGGACCCCAATAGATTCGGAAGTTCTCTTTATTTGTCAATCACTTGCGGTTCCACCCGAACGGCTGATCCACTGGCGCTCGCGGCTCTCCGTGCCAGGCTCCCGGTTCTCCGCCAACGCCATGGACAGCCAAGTCGTTGAAATTGTGGGAGAACAGGCCTGTCTCCACGATCCTTCCAAAAAGTACCGGAGCAACCATTCTTGAGGCTATTGGGTCCCCGGCACCAATTTATCATTGTGTTCTCAATAAGGCGGGGGATGCGCTACCGATGGTAGCCCAGTTGTTCGCTCAACTGGCGCAGGTGCTCCAGGTTGGCCGGGTCGAATTCCTCATCGGACTCAGACCGGATCAGCGATTGAAGATGTTGTTGATGTATTCTTCTTTATTCATTCTTTTTGAATAGGATATAGATCGAGACCGAGTCCACTTCACCTCTCAGCCGGACACCTTCCGCAGTCACCTGGAACTGGGCCTCTTCCAGACTCCCGGGGCGCAATTGAACGACCTCCGCGCCCTCGCCCCTCAACCATCCCGGCAGGATGAACTCGGCGTCCAGCGCCCGGGGACCCGTCCACTGGAACGTTTTCGAGTCCGGGTCCGCACGGTATCCGAGATCCATCGCGAACAGAACCGCCGCCTCGGGCGCTGCCACCACGTTCAGGTCGAATCCGTCCCGCCGCGCGTGCCAGGTAGCGTCGCCGGTCTCCAACAACTCACCCAATACACGAACTTGTCGCCCGATCTCCATGATAGGCTTCAATAAATCCGGCGAGCGCAATACCGAATACGACTCCAGCGAGTACCAATAGAGACTCTGCGCCCCATTCGCCACCGCCTGCCACGCCTGCATCGTCAGCTCACCGGGCATCGGGTCGAGCCGCCTCCGCCCACCCATGGCGGAACGCCAATTGTAGTGCGCGCCCTGTGACCAAGCCGCCACCGGGCGCGGACGACTGACCTCCCGCAGTACGCGCGTCATCGCCCCGACGGACTCCAGGGGCGCCCCCCATGCCAGTCCGCCAAAGCGCTCGTAGCCTGCCCAGTCGTCCGCGTGCGGCGCATTCACCCGGTATGCGTCGAAATGGGGCCAATCGCTCAAGCCCGCGTAGAAGCCAAAACCGAGGTCCTCGGAGAGCGTCAGGCAGGTCGGAAACGCCCCCGCTTCGTACGGCTTCAGCCGCCGCCAGACCTCCCAGGGGGTCAATCCCGAGTGCTGTGGCTCCCCGACCACATCCGCGCAGTGAATCGACTCCGCCTCCCCGGGCGCGCTGAACTTCTTGATGTCCGCGAAGGTGGACATGCGCCGGAACGGTCGCCCGTCCGGCGCCGGGTCCTGCTGCGAATGGGTCAGATTGATGTGTAAACGCCGCAGAAGGCTGCGAAACAGGGGCAGTTGAAGCGGGTTTTCGCCGTTCGGTGCGCGGGTATCCAGCCAGCCAGCGCCGATGTCGAAGGAATCATCCTTGATCCGCAGCAGCGACCATGCCTTCATCTGATTACTGAAGGTTGCCTCGACAAGTGCATAACCAGGCGGCAGTTCGCTGGCATTCCACAATCCTGCGCCGCGCCCGCCGGCCTCCGCCGCCGCGCTCACGCCGCGCGTCAGCCCAATCGCCCGGGTGAAACCGGCGCCGGTGTGCAAAACCACCGCTTCGAGTTGGACCGCCGACCTGCTGCGTCTCTGGACCGGCTGG
>DNFG01000161.1 GCA_003487005.1 Bryobacterales bacterium | reverse complement strand
TGCTCTTCCGATCTAGCGACCGCTCGACGCCATCCCGGAGGCCGGGGTGGTGTTGGAAGAGTATCGCGTCCGATTCGTGCGACAGGGCCCCGAGGCCATCGATCCTGCGGATCTGCTGATCTTGAGCCCGGGTGTACCCCCGGAGACCCCCTTGTTCGCGGCCGCCCGCGCCGCTGGCGTGCCGGTCATCGGCGACGTGGAGTTCGCCTCCCGCTTCCTGCGGGGCCGGGTTCTCGCCGTCACCGGATCGAACGGAAAAACCACCACGACAGCGCTCTGCGGCCACTTGCTGCGGGCCGCCGGACTGCCCGTCAGGGTGGGGGGCAATATCGGCGTGGCCCTGGCCTCCTTCGCCGAGGACACGCGCGACGAAACCTGGACGGTACTCGAGCTCTCCAGCTTTCAGACCGAGATGCTCACGACAATGCGCATCCACGTGGGCATCGCTCTCAATGTGACTCCCGACCACCTCGACCGGCATGGCTCGTTCGAGCAGTATGCCGCCGCTAAACAGCGCATGTTTGCCTGTCAGCAACCCGATGACCACGCAGTGCTCAACCACGCCGACCCGGTCACGTTCGGATTTGCCCGGCAGACCACGGCGCGTACGCGCTGGTTTCAGACCACCGGCCCTCTGGATCAGGGATTCTGGCTGGACGGCGGCATGCTGGTGGCCGATGGCCAAGCATGGATGCCTGCCGCGGAGATACCGCTGCGGGGTGTGCATAACGTCGAGAACGTCCTTGCCTCTGGTTGTGCGGCCGCGCTGGCCGGTGTGCCGCTGGATGTCGCCCGGGGCGCGGTGAAGTCCTTCCCGGGGGTCGAACACCGGCTCGAATTCGTGGGATGCATCGGCGGAGTGGACTACTTCAACGACTCCAAGGCCACCAATGTCGATGCCACGATCAAGGCGATCGAGTCTTTCTCCGGCGGCCTCTGGATCGTACTCGGAGGCAAGGACAAGGGCAGCGACTATACGCCGCTGGCTCCGCTTCTGCGGGCTCGCGCCCGGGCGGTTCTGCTGATTGGCGCAGCCGCGGGCCGGATTCGAGGCGATCTGGAGACTGCCCTGGCGGGGGCCGTCCCGCTGCACGATTGTGGCGATCTGGCCACCGCCTTGCGTGCTTCTCACGCCGCGGCACGGCCCGGAGATACAGTTCTGCTGGCGCCTGCGTGCGCCAGCTTCGATCAGTTCACCAGTTTCGAGCACCGCGGCCGGGTCTTCAAGGACCTCGTCCGCCAATTGGAGGGTCCCACCCAATGACAGCCCGGCTCACCACCGACTGGAAGCTCTTCGTCCCGATCCTTCTGTTGCTCTCCTTCGGTCTCGTGATGGTGTACAGCGCGAGTTCCGTGGTGGCCGAGGTCGTGTATGAAAGGCCGATCTGGGAGTTCGCGTACAAACAGCTTCGTTTCGCGGGTCTTGGGCTGGTGCTCCTCTTTGTTTTGAAGTCGATCGACTACCGCCGCTTCAACCAGCCGCATTGGGTGCTTGTCCCTCTCGGTCTTGTCGTCCTGATGCTGATTGGGGTGATTTTCGCGGACCCGGTTGCCCACCGCTGGTACAAACTTCCCCGCTTCAACCTGCAACCGTCGGAGTTCGCAAAGCCGGCGATCGTCCTGTTCGTCGCCTGGTTCGTCGCCCAGCGGGAGGCGCGGAAGAAAGGGGTAAACGACCGCCACACGCTCGGCCCCGCCGCGCTCGTGGTGGGCCTCACGGCCGTCCTGATCGCGGTTGGCGATCTTGGCACAGCCGTCATCCTCCTCGTGCCCGCGGTGGTCATCTTCTATGTTGCAGGCATTGAACGCCGCTATTTCTTCATGACCGCCGCTCTTTGTCTGGTGCTGTTCGCTGGTTTTCTGATCCAGAAGCCATACCGGATCTTCCGCGTGATGGCGCCGCTCGGCATCACCGTGGAGATGGTCGCGGAAAACCCCCGGCTTCAGTGGCTGGCTCCCATCATCGCCGAGTCCAAGGCAGCGCGGGACCCGGACTATCAGCCCCGCCAATCCCGGATCGCCGTGGCCAGCGGGGGCCTCACCGGCCGTGGCCTCGGGCAGAGCAACCAGAAGCTCGGCTTTCTCCCTGAAGCCTTCACGGATTTCATCTTTGGGGTCGCCGCGGAGGAGACGGGCTTCGCGGGCTGCCTGCTCCTGCTGGGCGGATACCTCGCCATCTTCTGGCGCGGCCTGGGTCTGTTCTGGCGAACCAGCGACAGCTTCGGCCGCTACCTTGTGCTTGGCATCGTGTCTCTCATCACGACCCAGGCTCTCGTCAATATCAGCGTCGTCATCGGTCTCGGCCCCACCAAGGGCCTGCCGTTGCCTCTGATCAGCTATGGCGGCAGTTCGCTGCTTGCCACCCTGACGCTCTTCGGCCTGCTGCTCAGCGTCAGTGACCGGGCCGTGGAGCCATGATCCCGGCCAGCCCATCAGGTGGTCACGCGTGAATCAACCCGCCCAATTGCGCTTCGTGATGGCCGGCGGCGGCACCGGTGGCCACGTACTGCCTCTGCTCGCCGTCGCGTCGGAGTTGCGGCGGCGCGGTCACGAGTGCCTCTTCATCGGGACCCGCCGCGGCATCGAGGCCAGGCTTGCTCCGGCGCGCGGCTTCTCCATCGAATGGATCGACATCGGCGGCCTCCAGCGCGTCGGCCTGCGGCAGACCCTTCGCACTCTTTTTCAACTGCCCGCCAGCGTGGCCCGCTGTTCGGGGCTGCTCTCCCAGTTTCGGGCCTCCGCTCTATTCAGTCTGGGCGGCTATGCCGCTGCGCCTCCCCTGCTCGCGGCCATCCTGCGGCGCGTGCCCATCGCCGCCATGGAGCCCAATGCCGTCCCAGGGCTGGTCACCCGGCGTTTCGCCCGCTTCACGCGCCGGGCCCTCGTTCAGTTCGACGAGACCCGCCGCTTCTTCCCGGCCGGGCGCGCCGAACTCTGCGGCCTCCCCGTGCGCGAGGAGTTTTTCGAAATTCCATGGCACCCGCCGGGACCCGTCTTCCGCGTACTCATCACCGGCGGCAGCCGTGGCTCCCAGACCCTGAACCGCGCCGCGCGGGAGGCCTTCCCTCTTCTCGCTCAAGCGCCCGTCCACCTGACCGTCCAGACGGGCGAAGCCGAGCAGGAAATCACGGCCCGGGCCTTTGCCGCCGCGGGTCTGAGCGGCACGGTCAGCGCGTTTCTCGACGACATGCCCGCCGCCTATGGTCACGCCGATTTCGTCATCAGCCGCGCCGGCGCCGGCGCGGTCAGTGAACTCGCAGCCGCCGGCCGCCCCAGCCTCCTCATTCCTTTTCCCTTCGCCGCCGACGACCACCAGCGACATAACGCCGAAGCCCTCGCCCGCAACGGCGCCGCCCTCGTTCTGACCGACAACGAGCTTTCCGGTGCACGCCTCGCGCAAACCTTGCTCGAACTCCGCACCCGGCCCGGCCAACTCGAATCGATGAGCCAGGCCGCCCGCGCCCACGCCCGTCCAGGCGGCGCCGCCCGTGCCGCCGACATCCTCGTGGAGGTGGCCTTGGCGCATTGACACCCGGTGCCGCTGAGATCCAACAATAAATGAGAGATATGTTCTCGCCTCTCCAGGTCCTGCACTTCACCGGAATCGGTGGTATCGGCATGAGCGCCCTCGCCCGCCTGGGCGCCGACTCCGGCCTCCAGATCTCCGGCTCGGACCTGAAGGCGTCCCGCGCCACCGAGCAGCTTGCCGCCCTGGGAGTCACCGTCGCCGAAGGCCACTCCGCCGGCAATGTCCCGGCCGCCGCCGAAGCGTTGATCATCACCTCCGCCGCCGCCGGAGACAACCCCGAGATCGCTGAAGCCCGCCGCCGCGGCCTGCCCATCGCCACGCGCGGTGAACTCCTTGGCGCCCTCATGCGCCGCCGCCGCGCCGCCGCCGTCGCCGGCAGCCACGGGAAGACGACGGTCACCAGCCTGCTCACCGCGATCGCCCTCGAAGCCGGCCTCGACCCCACCGCTGCTGTCGGTGCCTTCCTGCCTGCCCTCGGAAACGCCAATGCCCGCCTCGGCGCAGGCCCCTGGTTCATCGCCGAATCGGATGAAAGCGATGGATCCTTCCTCCAGATCCATCCCGAGATCGCTGTCCTCACCAACATCGACCGCGAGCACCTCGATCACTACGGCTCCTTCGACAACGCCCGCTCCGCCTTTGTCCGGTTCATCAACCAGACCGCCCTCCATGGCGCTGCCGCCGTCTGTCTCGATGACGCCGAGGTCCGCGCCGCCCTGCCCCGCTTTCGCTGCCGCCTGCTCACCTACGGCCAGCACCCGGACGCCCGCCTCCGCCTCCTCAACGCCCACGCCCACGCCGCGGGCGGCGATTTTGAAGCCACCCTGGATGGACGCCCGCTCGGTGCTTTTCACCTCCCTCTGCTTGGCGCCCACAACCTTATGAACGCCGCCGCCGCCCTGGCCGCCGCCTGTCTCATGGGCATTGAACCCGATGCCGCCCGCCGTGCCCTGGCCGCCTTTGCCGGACCCTCGCGTCGCCTCGAGTTCAGAGGAGAGGCCCAGGGTATCACGGTCGTCGACGACTACGGTCACCACCCCACGGAGGTCCGAGCCACCCTTGCAGCCCTCCGGTTGCTCGCCCCCCGCCGCCTCGTGGTCCTCTTCCAGCCTCATCGCTTCACCCGCACCCAGGCGCTCCTCGACGAATTCGCCACGGCCTTTCACGACGCTCACGCCGTCCGTGTCCTCGACATCTATGCCGCTTCCGAACCGCCTCTGCCGGGCCTCGATGCCGAACTCTTCGCCCGCCGCCTGAAGGAGGCGGGCCACCCCGATGCCGTCTATGCCGGCTCAGTCCAAGGCGCCGCCGCCAGCACGCTCATCGAACTCCGTCCTGGCGATCTCGTCCTGACCCTGGGCGCTGGCTCCGTAACTGACGCCGGCCCCCTCATCCTTAAAGGTCTGCGTGAGGTGAACCCGCATGGCTAAACGCAATAAGCCCGACCCACTCCCACCGCGCGAGGTGACGCGCCTCCGCATCCGTCGCACCCTTCAGTTTTCCGCCTGGACGCTGGGCCTTGTCGTTCTCGTCCTGGCCGCCGGATGGCTGTTCGTGCGGGGTGAACAGTTCCTCGTCGAAGACCCGCGCTTCGCCCTTGCCGCCCCGGAGCCGGATGGCCAGGATCCCGCCGTCACGATCACCGGCGCCCGCCACGCCTTCGCGGCCTCCATCCTTCACGTCTTTCGCGAAGACCGCGGCCAGAGCCTCTACCGCCTCGATCCGGAGGAGCGGCGCAAGGCTCTCCAGCGCGTCGAGTGGGTCCATGATGCCACCGTCCGGCGCGTCTGGCCGAACCGCATTTCCGTTCACATCGTTGAACGTGTACCGATCGCCTTCATCCGCGTGCCGGGTGACACGCCTGGCACTGAACGTCCCCTGCTCATCGATGGAGAGGGCGAATTGCTCACCCCCCGCGGCGAACTGCCCTCCGGGCTGCCCTTGGTCACCGGCATCC
>DNFG01000429.1:7988-8210 GCA_003487005.1 Bryobacterales bacterium | reverse complement strand
TTCCTGCTAGTCGATCACCTCGGACACCGTTCCGGCGCCCACCGTGCGGCCGCCTTCGCGAATCGCGAAGCGCAGGCCCTTGTCCATCGCCACCGGCGTGATCAGTTCCACCGAGATCGTTACGTTGTCCCCCGGCATCACCATCTCCACGCCTTCCGGCAGCTGCACCACGCCCGTCACGTCCGTCGTCCGGAAGTAAAACTGCGGCCGGTAGCCCTTGAA
>DNFG01000429.1:7029-7715 GCA_003487005.1 Bryobacterales bacterium | reverse complement strand
AACGGCGTGTGACGGCCGCCTTCTTCCTTCGACAACACGTACACTTCGCCCTTGAACTTCGTGTGCGGCTTGATCGAGTTCGGCTTCGCCAGAACCTGTCCGCGCTCCACTTCGTTCTTGTCGATGCCGCGCAGCAGCAGGCCCACGTTGTCGCCGGCCTGGCCCTGATCCAGCAGCTTCTTGAACATTTCCACGCCCGTGCACACCGTCTTACGCGTGTCACGGAAACCCACGATCTCGATTTCCTCGCCCACCTTCACGATGCCCTTCTCGATGCGCCCCGTCACCACCGTGCCGCGGCCCTGAATCGAGAATATGTCTTCCACCGGCATCAAAAACGGCTTGTCCACATCGCGGTCCGGCAGCGGAATGTAGTTGTCGACCTGCTCCATCAGCTCGTCGATCGACTTCTCCCAGTCGCCTTCGCCGTTCAGCGCGCCCAGCGCGCTCACCCGCACTACCGGCAGATCGTCGCCCGGGAACTGATAGCTCGAAAGCAGTTCCCGCACTTCCAGTTCCACCAGTTCGAGCAGTTCCGGATCGTCCACCATGTCCACTTTGTTCAGCGCCACCACGATGTACGGCACTCCCACCTGACGGGCCAGCAGAATGTGCTCACGCGTCTGCGGCATCGGACCGTCGGTCGCCGCCACCACCAGAATCGCGCCGTCCATCTGCGCCGCGCC
>DNFG01000429.1:0-6729 GCA_003487005.1 Bryobacterales bacterium | reverse complement strand
CATGTTCTTGATGTAGTCGGCGTGACCCGGGCAGTCCACGTGCGCATAGTGGCGGTTCGGCGTCTCGTACTCGACGTGCGCCACCGCGATTGTGATACCACGCGCCTTCTCTTCCGGAGCGTTGTCGATCGAATCGAAACTCCGGAACGAAACCTTCGGATTGTGCTTCGCCAGCACCTTCGTGATCGCCGCCGTCAACGTCGTCTTGCCGTGGTCAATATGCCCGATCGTGCCGATGTTCACGTGCGGTTTGCTGCGATCAAATTTCTCTTTCGCCATGGGTCTCTCCTACACGAACGCGATTCTTTTACGGTTCCTTCTCTACAAACTCCGCCGGACTTACTTGGCTACTTTGCCCTGCATCCGGCTGATCACTTCTTCGGATACCGAGGCCGGTGCCTCTTCGTACCTCCCGAAGTGCATCGTGAAACTGCCGCGCCCCTGAGTGCGCGAACGCAATTCGGTGGCGTATCCGAACATCTCTGACAGCGGGACCATCGCATTGATGATCTGGGTGCCGCCTTTCATTTCGACGCCTTCCAACCGCCCGCGGCGGCTGATCAGGTCGCCATTGACCGACCCCATATACTCGTCCGGCACGACCACTTCCACCTTCATGACCGGCTCCAGCAGCACCGGCTTCGCCTTGCGTGCCGCTTCCTTCAACGCCATCGAGCCGGCGATCTTGAAGGCCATTTCTGAAGAGTCCACTTCGTGGTAGCTGCCGTCGTAAATCGTCACCTTGACGTCCGACATCGGGAAGCCTGCCAGGACACCCCCCTCCAGAGCCTCAATGATCCCCTTCTCGGCCGGGCCAACGAACTCCTTCGGCACCGCCCCTCCCACGATGGCGTTCTCAAACTCATAGCCACCACCCGGCAGGGGCTCCAGCTTGATCTTGACGTGTCCGAACTGGCCGCGGCCACCTGTCTGGCGCACAAACCGGCCTTCGGCATCGGACTTGGTCCGAATCGTCTCGCGGTAAGCCACCTGCGGCTTTCCAACATTCGCTCCCACGTTGAACTCGCGCTGCAGCCGGTCGACCACGATCTCCAGGTGGAGTTCGCCCATGCCGGCGATAATGGTCTGCCCGGTGTCGGCGTCCGTCGAAACCCGCAGCGTCGGATCTTCCTGAACCAGCTTGGCGATCGCCATCCCAAGCTTCTCCTGGTCGGCCTTCGTCTTGGGCTCGATCGCGAGCTGGATCACGGGCTCGGGGAAGGTGATCGTTTCGAGGAGCACCGGGTTGTCCTCGGCGCAGATCGTGTCGCCAGTCGAGACCGTCTTCAAACCTACGCAAGCACAGATGTCGCCAGCCAGGACTTCATTGATCTCCTCACGCTTGTTGGCGTGCATCTTCACCAGGCGGCCAATGCGCTCTTTGCGGCCTTTCGCCACATTCAGCACCGACTCGCCCGCATTGAGCTTGCCAGAGTACACGCGCACGAAAGCCAACTGGCCCACGAATGGGTCCGTGATGATTTTGAAGACCAACGCGGAGAACGGCTCGGAGTCCTCGGACTTCCGCTCAATCTCGACTTCGGGGTTGTCAATCGCGACGCCCTTCACTGCTGGCACATCCACCGGAGATGGCAGAAGAGACACCACCGCGTCCAGCATGTTCTGAACGCCCTTGTTCTTGAAGGAGGATCCGAGCAAGACCGGGAACATCTTCAAGTCCAGCGTGCCCTTGCGCAGACCCAGGACGATCTCTTCCTCAGTCAACTCTTCGCCGCCCAGATACTTGTCCATCAGATGGTCGTCGCACTCGGCCGCCGCTTCCACCATCTTTTCGCGATATTCTTTGGCCTGATCCAGAAGTTCGGCGGGGACGTCGACGTCCTCATATGCCGCGCCCAGGGTCTCTTCCTTCCAGATGCGGGCCTTCATCTTGATCAGATCCACGACACCCTTGAACTGATCTTCAGCCCCAATCGGAATCTGCACCGGGACGGGCCGCGCCTGCAGTTTTTCGACGATCGTATCTACAGCGTGGAAAAAGTCCGCCCCAATCCGGTCCATCTTGTTGATGAAACAGACACGCGGAACCGAATACTTGTCTGCCTGCCGCCACACCGTCTCCGACTGTGGCTGCACACCGGCAACAGCATCGAACACCGCCACCGCCCCGTCAAGTACGCGGAGGCTGCGTTCCACCTCGGCCGTGAAATCCACGTGGCCGGGGGTGTCAATGATATTGATCTGATAATCGTTCCACGAGCAAGTCGTCGCCGCTGACGTGATCGTGATGCCGCGCTCTTGCTCCTGCACCATGTAATCCATGGTGGCGGTCCCCTCATGCACTTCGCCGATCTTGTAATTCCGGCCGGTGTAGTAGAGGATGCGCTCGGTCGTGGTGGTCTTACCGGCATCGATGTGGGCCATGATGCCGATGTTTCTCATCTTCTCGAGTGCAATAGTGCGTGGCATAAAGTGTTTTTCCGGAGGATGGGTCGTCTTTGGGTAATCCAGGCCCTACCAGCGGTAGTGGGCGAACGCCTTATTGGCTTCCGCCATACGATGAACGTCGTCCTTCTTCTTGATCGCTGCACCGCGTTGGTTCGCAGCATCCATCAGTTCGCCAGCCAGTTTTTCGGCCATGCTCTTGTCGGCCCGCGCTCTTGCGCCGTTCAGTATCCAGCGGATCGCGAGGGCGGTCCGGCGGTTCTGCGGCACCTCGATCGGCACCTGGTAGTTCGCACCGCCAACGCGGCGCGTCTTGACCTCGAGCATCGGCTTGCAATTTTCCACGGCCTTCTTGAAGAGCTTCAGCGGATCATCCCCGCTCCGCTCCTGAATCAGATCCATGGACGTGTAGAAAATCTTCTGGGAGATGGTCTTCTTCCCATCCCACATCATTGAGTTGATGAACTTCTCCGCCAGCGTCGAATTGTAAACGGCGTCCGGCTGAATCTCTTTCGCTTCGGGGCGGCGTCTGCGAGGCATATACCGTGATCTCTCCCTGACTACTTCTTCTTCGTGGCCGCGGCCTGACCCGCCTTGGGCCTCTTCGCGCCGTATTTCGAACGGCTCTGCATCCGCCCGCTGACGCCCGCCGTGTCCAGCGTGCCGCGCACGATGTGATAGCGAACACCCGGCAAATCCTTCACACGGCCTCCGCGGATCAGCACAATCGAGTGCTCCTGCAGATTGTGGCCCACGCCGGGAATATAGGTCGTCACTTCAATTCCGTTCGTCAGACGCACACGCGCCACCTTCCGGAGCGCCGAGTTCGGCTTCTTCGGAGTTGTCGTATACACGCGGGTACAGACGCCGCGCCGTTGGGGGCACGACTGCAACGCCGGCGAGTTGGTCTTCCAAATCGTCGGCTTCCGTCCCTTACGAACAAGTTGGTTAAAAGTAGGCACGCACGAACCTCGTTCAGCTTCTTCTAGCGGGCATCCAAAACCCGATCACGCAAAATCGCACCCTTGGGCTTCAGACTGCCGCCCAGAGGCGCTATTTCTACCAATTCCTGCCAAACCGGACGACGTAAGAGTCGCGGCCGCTATCGGCCTTGGATGGGCTTTCACCCAGGGTTTGAAGCGCATCCGCCAGTCGCCCGGCGAACGGCTTATCCAACGAGGGTCCTTCGGACTCGCCCATACCCCTCACGGCGCTTATGTCCGCTGGGACCTCGGGGCGGGCCCCCAGCCGGCTTCCCACCACCTCCACCGTCAAACCGGTGTGGCGCGCGTCCCTATGTAACACAGGTCAGCGGCAGGAAGGGTAGCCAAGAGCAGAAGAGCACACTCCTCAAACCTTCCCAGCATACAGGACGCTCCTCTCGGCTGTCAACTGGCTGCAATCTCTTTTCTGCTGCCCGCCCATCCCCCGATTTCGGATCTGGAGGTATTTGACCGTTTCAGAGTGGTATGGTAGCGTATGTATTTTGGGCTCGGGGTGTCATCGCCCGCTCCCTGGAGGCCCATCGCGCCGGCCGGTACCGGCTGAAGCAGCACCCAAATGGAACAGATATTCACCAGCCTGCGGGAGATCCTTGTTCTGGCTCTCCCGGCATTCTTCCTCGTTCTCCTCCTCCATTTCTATCTGAAGAAGGTCCTCTTCCTCCCCATGGAACGGGTGTTGGAGGAACGGCGACGCCGCACCGAAGGCTCGGTTGCCGGCTCCGAGGAGGCCGTCCGGGCCGCCGAAGTGAAGCTGCAGGATTACGAAAGGCGGTTGGCTGAGGCGCGCGCTCTGATTTATCAGGACAACGAGGCCGCACGGAAACAGCTTGCGGATCAACAGGCCGCCGCCCTCGCGGAAGCCCGGTCGACGTCCGCCGCCCGGGTGGCCGAGGCGCGTGCCGCCATCTCAGAGGAGTCCGCCAACGCCCGCGCCTCCCCTTCCCTGCGCACCATCGGCAAGCTGGCCGCGGCCACCGGCGTGAAGGTCCCGACTATCCGCTTCTACGAGCAGATCGGGCTGCTGCCCGCGCCGCCGCGAACGGCGAGCGACCGTCGCCTCTATGACGACATCGCCCTGCGGCGCCTCT
Organism: Bryobacterales bacterium; assembly: GCA_003487005.1. GTDB lineage: Bacteria > Acidobacteriota > Terriglobia > Bryobacterales > Bryobacteraceae > PNKE01. Next base: position 2,231 of record DNFG01000429.1, on the reverse strand, counting down.
CCTTCATCCGTCATTCGCGTCAGCTCGGCTTCGACCTGGATTCGATCCGATCCCTGCTCGACCTGTCCGATCATCCGGATCGTCCCTGCGGCGAAGCCAACGTGATCGCGGAGCGGCACCTCGCCGACGTGACAGCGAAGATTACCCAGCTTCAGGCGCTGAGCACGGAGCTGTCGCGGATGACAGCCGAATGCGCCGGCGGGAGGGTCTCCGCCTGCAAGGTCATTGAGGTGCTGCACAACCACGGGCTTTGTGCTCAAGGCCATGATGGTGGAACCTCGGCGTCAGCGACAGCCTGACGCGGGTCCGGGTCGATCCAAGGTCAAGGCGGTGAACGCCCCGCGCCTGCTTGCGCGCTGAATTCGGCGGCCGACCGTTCTCAGGCGGCGCGCGGCCCGAACAGAGGATGCAAGAGCCCGCAAAGCTTGCTCGACGCTCACAGACGGACGGATCGTGTCCGTAACCGCCTCCAAACACCTATCGAAACCCGCCAATCCAGTCCTCCACCTGCGCGCGTGAACCCGCTGCGGCGCGTTCGAGGCCGACCTTGCCCAAGATCGCCAGATGCGAGCTCGCGGTGGACGGATGGCGGGACATATCCATGCAGATCGAGAGCACGGCCTCGTGGAGATCTCCCTTTTGGCACAGCGCGAGCGCCCGCGCCTTGGCCTCGCTGACATGCCCAGCGCCTGCATGAGGCAATGGAACGTCCTCGCGCTGCGCGACCGCATTGCCCGGCCGGATAAGATGGTTCGCCCACAACTCCAGCGCCGCCCGCTTCTCCGGCACATAGGTGTGCCGGTCATAGACGCTGGTGACCGCCGCGCCTTCATTGGGCGTATGCCCGAGCACCAGTCCGACCACGAACCGGCTGACGCCATAGCGCCCCGTCAACGTTGTCGCGCCAGACCGCCGGACGTCGTGAGGCGACCCCACCGCCAGCTTTCTGCGCGTGCAGGTCCGGGCGAAGGCGCGGGTGATGGCGTGCGGGTCCAGATGCTGGCCGGGAGAACGGGCAGATGGAAAGAGGTAGGGGCTGCCGGGATCAAGCGCCCAGGCGACCTCCAGCACCTCGAGCGCGTCGGGCCCCATGGGGACGACGTGCTGATGTTTGGCCTTGGCCCGCTCCGACGGGATGGTCCAGATCTTCGCGGCGCGATCGAACTCCGTCTTTCGGGCGCCGGCGACCTCGTTGCGGCGGGTCAGCGTCAGCATCAACAGCTGGATGGCCAAGCCCATCGCGGGCTCGAGACGGGCATGAATCCCGGCGGTCTTCTCGCCCGGCGCCCGCGGCACGGACGCCTCGGACGCTGCGTCCCAGAGCGTCTTCAAGGCCGCGTCATCGAACATGCGCTCGCGCGAAGTAAGGGCCAGCGGTCTGGCCAGCCCGAGCGCGGGGTTCGCCTCCAACCGCTCCTCGAGCACGGCGAACCCCAGGACAGCGTGCAGCACCGAGCCGATCGAGGCCACGCTGGCCGCCGCCAGCCCGCTGTCGGTCACTAGCGTCCGCATGAAGACCTTGATGTCGGCGCGCCGCAGTTCCGTGAACGGTCGCGCGCCCAGCCGAGGTTGAATGTGGTTGCGCCACATCTGACGTTCGTTGCTGAGAGTGACCTCGCGCTTCGGCCGCCGGCGGCCTCCGTGAAGTCCCACCGTCGCCGCCTGCCAGTAGGCCTCAGCGAGTTCGTCGAGGGATTCCCCGGTTCGCGCCCGTTCACGGGCGGCGGTCTTTTCCGCGACGGGATCTCCGCCGTCCACCACCGCGATCCGCAATCCCGCGACCTTCGCCCGGGCCTCGGCGAGAGACAGGTCGGGATAGGCGCCAAGGCACAGACGTCGCCTCGTTCCGTTCGCCGCGACATAGCGGAACTCGAACTGCCTCAGCCCGGTGGGGAAGACACGAACTCCCAGTCCCCGGCTACCGCCGATCCCAATCTCGTAGACTTTGTCAGCGGGTTTCAGACCCGAGATCTGACGATCTGTGGTAAGCAGAAGGCGGGCCACAATGCGCTCTCCTCGCGCCTGCGCTGCAAATCAAGCGCCTCCCAAACTAGCATTTCCTGGGGCGCTGGTGGGGCGCCAAATGCAGAATTCTGTGAAAAAGCAAGAAAAGCGCTGAAATCTTAAAATGCATAATTTCAGCAAGTTATCGAGTTATGCACAGTCCTGAAATGCCCTGAAATTGCCTTTGAGGCCCTTCACACCGAGGGGGTCACAGGTTCAATCCCTGT
>DNFG01000457.1 GCA_003487005.1 Bryobacterales bacterium | reverse complement strand
GCTTCAGGGAGCCCTTCCGCGGTTTCGATCGGAACCGCGGAAGGGCTCCCTGAAGCTTGGACTGGTTTGGAAACACCCCAAAGAGTGCTGCCCCGCTGCCGGAGAGCCGTGCAACATGAGCCCCAGACCGTTCGAGTTTCCTCTGCCACCGCTCCAGCTCCGGATAGAGCCGGAAGACGGCATCCTCGAAGTCATTTTCGGCGGCCATCCAGTTCCCCGGCTGCCACACGAACGACTGCAAACACTTCAGTGTAGAAGAGTTTTCACCCAATGTCAACGCGCCGCGCCCCAAGGCCCGGTAGGCCTCCGGCGTCGAGACATGAAGGGGCGGCGCCAGCACGAGCACGGGCAGCGCCGGCACATCGGGAAGCGGATACAGTTCCTCGCCCCGCCCGAGCCCGAGCGCGGTCCCGCCGTGGAGGAAAAACGGCACATCCGAGCCCAAACCGGCCGCAATTTCGCTCAAATCGGCCATTTCCGCCTGCTTGCCCGTCAACGCCGGCAGCGCCAGCAGAACAGCCGCCGCATCGCTCGACCCTCCGCCCAGGCCGCCGCCCGCCGGAATCCGCTTGTCCAGCTTCATTTCGAGCCGGCCACGGACGCGGTAGCGCTCACAAAACGTCCGAGCTGCCCGCAAGACCAGGTTGTCGGGCAGGTCGAGCGGGTCCTCCAGGGTGATCGTGAGACCCCGGCCAGGCGTGAAGCTGAAGTCGAGCAGATCGTGCAGCCCGATGGTCTGAAAGACGGTCCGCAGTTCGTGGTAGCCGTCCGGCCGTTTGCCCAACACCTTCAGCGACAGATTGACTTTGGCGTGCGCCCGGACCCGGGCAGTGCGCGGTAACACAGCCTTAGTAGTGGATGAGCGAGAACAACTCGCGGCCCGGCAGTTTGGCGCGGCCCTGGAGGAAGTCCAGTTCAATCACGAATCCGAGGCCGGCAACGGTCCCGCCGAGATCTTCGACCAGCTTCGCGACCGCCGCCGCGGTTCCGCCCGTGGCCAGCACATCGTCCAGAATCAACACTTTCTGGCCCGGCTGGATGGCGTCCCGGTGGACTTCGAGCGAATCGGTGCCGTATTCGAGCGCGTATTCCACGCGCGCGGTCTCGGCCGGCAGTTTGCCCGGCTTCCGGACCGGCACAAAGCCCGCCCCGAGAGCGTAGGCGATCGCGGGGGCGAAGAAAAAGCCCCTTGCCTCAATGCCCACAACGACATCCACGGGCGTGTTTTCGTACTGCGCGCGGAGGGCGTCGATCACCTGCCGCCAGCCGGCGGGGTCCTTGAGCAGTGTGGTGATGTCGTAGAAGTTGATGCCGGGCTTGGGGAAGTCGGGCACCTCGCGAATGAGTGTTTTGAGGTCGTTCATGCGGGAAAAGGGGTCAATACTTGATCGAAAACCCCTCCGATTGTAGCAAAGCGTGCTCGGTCTCCTCGACGCCCCGCACGTCGCTCCAGCGCGGCCCCCGGTGGAGATACCCAGACAGATCGGCCAGTTGCGCCGGCGTGCCGACCGCCACGGCCTCGACGCGCCCGTCGTCGAGGTTCCGGACAAAACCGGTCACCCCCAGCTCGGCCGCCCGCCGCTGCACGAAATCGCGAAAGCCCACCCCCTGCACACGGCCGCGGATCAGATAGCGGCGGGCGCAGCGGGTGGGCTGTCTCATGGTGCGAATCGCGTCCGGCTACAGGACCCGGGTCGAGACGAAGCGGATCCGGATCGTCTTCGTCGAACTGGCGCCCTTGCTGTCGGTGACGGTCAGTTCGAAGACGTACTCGCCAAAGATACCCTGCAACTGGACTCGCGTGGTCGGCGAAGTGGAGGTGATGATGGAGGCGTTGTTCTGGTTGTTCGCCCCCAACTGCCGCCACTGGAAGGTGAGCGAATCGCCGTCCGGATCAAAGGAGCCGGAAGCATCGAGAATATGCTCGCGTTCGAGGGTGTCGAACGAGTCGGGCACGTTCACGATGATGGTGGGCGGCTGGTTGGGCGGTGGCGGCGGAGTCGGGTCGTTCACTTTCACGAACAGCGCCCGGGTCTCAGTATTGCGCGGGCCTCTCGCCGTCAGGGTGTAGGTGGTGTCGGCCGCCGGATTGACGTCGACGCTGCCGTTGGCCGCCACGGCGCCGATGCCCGAGATGGTGACCTCAGTGGCGCCCGTCGTCTGCCAACTGAGCCGGACCGGGTCGCCTGGCCGCGCCGATTCGCCCGGAGTGGCGGTGAAGCTGATGATTCGCGCGTTCGGAATCACGGTGACGGTGACGCTGGCAGTGGCTTCCCCGCCCGGGTTCTTCGCCACCAGAATGTAGGTCTTCGTCGCCGCGGGAGTGACATTGCTGCTGCCGCGGAGGGTGGTGTCGCCGATGTCGGTGATGTTGACCTCGGTCGCGCCCTGGACGTCCCAACTGAGCCGCGAGCTTTCGCCTTCGCCGATCTCCTGGGGCGCCGCCGTGAAGCTGAGGATCCTCGGCGCGGCCGGAGCCGTCACCGTAATCGTCGCGGTGCTGCTGACCGAGCCATTGCGGTTGGTCGCCGTCAGCGTGTAAGTGGTTGTTTCAGTGGGGGAAACTGGCGCCGTGCCGGTCGGGCTGACGTTCCCGATGCCCGAAATCGTCACCGTTTCTGCATTCTCGGTCTCCCAGATCAGATTCGAGCCTTCACCGGCCCGGATCGAGGCCGGGGCGGCGCGGAAACTGACGATCCGGACCGCCGGCTGCTGAACCACAACCGTCACGTTTTCAGACACTTCGCTGACGGCATTGCGGGCCGTCAGCCGGTAGGTCTTCGTCTCCGCGGGACGCACTTCGCTCGCGCCGGCGCTCGGATCGACGCTGCCGAGGTCGGTGATCTCGACGGTCTCGGCGTTCAGAACCTGCCAGGTCAGCGTGGAAGCGCCGCCGGGCTGAATGGTCGCGGGCGTCGCGGTGAACCGTTGAATGACCACGCGCGGGGTGGACCGGGTCGTCACGGTAGTCCGGGCAATCGACATCGAGCCCTGGTCGTCCTTCACGGTCAGCCGGAACGAATAGGCCGCCCCTTGAGCCGCGGTGAAGACCGCCCGGGCCGTATTGCGTCCGGTCAGCGAGATCGGCGGACCCGACACCTGGTCCCATTGATAGGTAATCGGGTCGCCGTCGGGATCATACGAGCCCGAGCCGTCGACCGTCACCTGGCCCTCCTGGATGCCCAACTGGTCCGGACCCGCGTCGGCCACGGGGGCGTCATTGCCCGTGCGGACCCGGCGCGTCAGCATCTCATAGCGGACCCGCGGGATATCCACCGGGATCGGCTTGTCGAAACCGAGGTACTCCTTGGGCTGCATGTAGTTGCCGAACTGCAAGCCGGCGGTCAGACGCCCGTAGGTCTTGCCCGTCGCGACCATGGTTTCGTTCCACCCGCCTTCAATGGTGAACGCCACGCGGTCGGAAACCGGCTGAACCAGGCGGAGGGTCCCACCCGGCTTGTTGCCGCCGCTCTTCATGGCCAGCCAGCCGAGATTGCCTTCGAGCGCGGTGTTGCCGAACAGCGTGACCGCGCCGGAACCACCCGCCTGGTCGACCACGCGCAGGTAGGACTCTTCGATAATGTTGCGCGAAACCAGCGCCCGGTTGATGACTGCGTTGTTCAGAAACGCCTTTGTTCCGAAGAAACCGACGCGCCCGCGGCTGAAAATGTAGTCCAGCGTCATGGACGCCTGGCCCAGCGTTCCGCCGCTCTGCATGCCCTTCAGGTCGACATGTTTGAAGCTCGAGAACAGGCCCGCCTGCCCGCGGCGCGTGAAACGCGACACGAGACCGGCGTCAAACTGGCCTTCGGAGCGGTCCCGGAAGTGGAAGTACTCGCCCTGAGCCTGGAACGCGAACTTCTCGCGGAAGGGCGCGAAGTAGCGTGCGCGGCCCTGGAACGTGACGTTCCGGTCCTGATCGGCGCCCAGATTCATGCCCAGGATCGCGAAACGCGGCTCCCGGTTCTTCTCGATCGCGGCGTCCATGGCCCGAGCGATCTCATCCATCGCCGGCGCCTTCGGCTGATCGGCCAGGGCCTTCTGCACGGCGGTTTCGACCGCGGGTTGCGCCGCCGCAGCCGTCTTCAGGCCATCGAGTTCTTTGCGAAGAGCAGCATTTTCGCCCTTCAAATCGCCGAGCATCCGCGCGATGTCGTCCAGGCGCTTCAGAATGTCGTTCAGGGTCTGGGAGTAATCCGGGCAGTGCTGCTGCAGTGTCTTGATGGCATCCGCGATACCCCCCGCGCCGATCGTCCGCCCCTGCGCGTCCAGCACGGTCAGGCCGACCCGCCGGTTCATGAAGCGGCCTTCCCGGGTCGTATTGTCGACCTTCGGTGCGCCTTTGCCTCGCGAAACCAGCTCAATCTGCGCTGGCCGCACATTGTACTTGATGAGAAATGCCCTCACCGCTTCGGCGCGGCGTTGACCCAACTTCTGGTTGTAGTCCGCCCCTCCAACCGAATCGGTGTGGCCGTCCAGTTTGACCTTGAATTCCGGATTCGCACTCAAAAGCTCAGCCAACCGGAGCAGGCTGGGGAATCCGTCCGAAAGTACCGCAGAATTGAATTCGAAGTTGATCTCTTCCCAGTCGTCCTTCGACGCCTGGGTGTTCAAGCCCTGTGCGGGCAGCATCAGCGCCAAGGCGAGCAGCGCAAGAATTGATTTGGTCATGATGGTCTTCACTGGGTGCCTCCCCTCCGTCATCCGGCTTATCCGTCAAGCAGATAACCTTCCTCCGGACCGCCTCTTAGTATATCTGAAGACCTCACGGTATAAAACACTCTTGTTGTTCTACGAAACCACCACCTCCCGGTTGTGCCGCATCGTGCGGTCCGGCCGGGACGATCCGGCTGGAGCTGTCCCCCCCCATTCTGGAAAACATTGGACTCAAGGAACCGGTTGGGTGGGAGGGGAGAGGGTCAACGAGGAACAGGGCTAAAGGGGATGCTTTTTGAGAGAAACCGAACGAGGAAATCAACTCTGGCTCCTTGAGTCCGCCCTGTGTATTTGCCACACGCACTGGACTATTGCAAGGCACGTGCCAAACTCAATCCTTCGCAAAAACCGCGCATTACCCCGCCACTTCGTCCCCAAAATGGGACTCTTTCCCATTGTGGGCCACCAAAACGGAACCCCCGCCCCGGCCGGGGCCGGAGCGGGGGCTTGACTGCCACAAGACAGCGAAGCTAGCGCTGATTCGAGGCCACGGGCCGCGGCGACTTGCCCGACCTCGCGTCCACGATATCCACGCCGTACTTTTCGAGGATCGAGGCGGTGTTCAGGTCCAACTGAACGCGGGCGCGCGAGTAATTCGCCAGGGCGGCGACTTCCGAGGCCTGCGCCTGGGCCAGATCCCGCTGGGTCTGCACGACCTGGAACGCGGTGGATGCACCCAGTGCGTACTTCTTGTTCTCCGCATCGAGCGTCTGCTCCTGCAACTGGCGTTCTTTCACGGCCGCCTCATAGCGGGCCTTGGCCTGAATCAGCGCGGTCAGCGCGTTCTGGACGTTGACACGCATATCGTTGACCTGCCTTTGGAACGTCAATTGCTGTTGGCGATACTGCAACTGGTCGCGGATGTAGTCGGCCCGCGCGGTCCGGTTGTTGATGGGGATATTGAGTTGGAAGCCCACGGAATAGTCCGGGAAATTGCGGCGGAACAACTGCGCGAGCGCGTTGCCATAGCCGCCGATGAAGTAAGGATCCGGGTTCCGGTTCGGCAATCCGCCGCCGGGCAGGGTCACGTCGTTGATCGTGCCGGTCAGTGCGTTGTTCTGGAAACTCGCGTTGAGATCGAGGGAAGGCAGAAGCTGCGAGCGGCTGCCGGCGATGCCGATTTTGGTGTTATCCATCTGAATCTGCGCCTGTTGCAGGTCCGGGCGCTGCGCGAGTGCGCGGTCGACCAGGTCCTTCAGACCGTCGATCGTGTCGTGGCGCGGCTGCGTCAGCGCATCCGTGGGGATGACCCGGGCGTCGGCGATGGTCGGGCTGGCCACCCCGGTCCGGCTCAGCGCATTCTTCAGAATCGTCTCCTGCTGCATCAGCGACGTCTCGGCGTTGGTCAGGTCCTGCTGCGCCTGGGCCACGCGCGCCTCCGCACGGACGATCTCGATGGGCGCCAGAGTCCCGATCTCCACCTGCTTCTTGTTGTCCTCGTAGAACTTCACGGCCACGTCCACGGCCTGTTTGCGGACCTTGAAATCTTCATTGAAACTGACGAGATCCCAGTACAGATTCACGACGCCCGCGATGGTGGTCATCACCTGCTGCTTGAAGACCAGGTCCGAAACGCGCAGGTTGTTTTGGGCCACGCGGATATTGCGGTTGTTCACGGCCAGCCCGAAGCCCTGCAGCAACCGCTGCGTCAGCTGCATCTGGATGTTCGACGACGTGTTCGGGTTCAGGTCGTTCAGCGGGTTATTGGTCCTCACGTTGCTGTTGTTCCAGCCCAGACTGACCGTCGTCCCGGTCAGGAACGACTGCTGATAACCCGATTGCCAGGACCTGCTATCGAAAACCAGCGCGGTCCGCCCGGTGGTGATGGTGTTGGCCTGAGGCCGGCTGGAGTGGCCCAGCGTCGAGGCGAAGAAGAAGACCGGATCCAGGTTCGGAACAGCCACGCCGGTTTGCGTGATCACCGTACCGCCGGCGTCGGATGTGCCGCCCAACCCGGCGCCGCCCCCACCGCCGGTGCCCTGACCGCCGCTGCCGCCCGCCTGGCTGAGAGCGGAGGTCGCCCCCGCGCGGACCGCCGTCGGCACGCCGCGCAACAGACCGCCCGCTTTGGCGCGCAAATAGTCCGCCTGCGCAATCTGGGGACCGTACCGGGACAATTCGATGTCCAGATTGTTCTCCAGCGCCACGGCGATCGCATCTTCCAACGAAAGATAGAGGTTTCCAGCCCGGATCAGTGACTCCAACCGGGGGGAATTGCCCAGGTAGGCCGGGGCGATCTCAGGCTGACGGAAATTCCTCGTGAACGAATTGATGAATCCCGTGCCTGGCGCCAGCGGCACCTCCGGCTTGCTGGACGCCAGCGCCGAGGTCACCTCCTGAGCCAGTCCCGCGGGGGTCATGATGAGGCCGGTCAAAAAGACGGCTACAAACGGTCGGATTCTCTGCATGGGGTATCGGATTCCTGCTCTTCTTGTTTAGGGCGCTCAGTCGTCTCGTCGTGGTTACTCTTCTTCCAGAACGGAGCAAGAGGGCGGGATGTTCCCTGAAAACACCCTCATGGTAGCGCAACCGCTCGATGCTATTCTAAGGGGCGAGTGAAAACCCAAGACCTCGACATCCTCGCCCTGTTCCGCGAAACGGGCGCTTATCTGAGTGGACACTTTCTTCTGACGTCGGGACTGCACTCCGCGGCGTATCTTCAGTGCGCGCGCGTGCTCCAGTTTCCGGAACACGCCGCCCGCCTCGGCGCCGCCCTCGCCTCCGCTCTCCGGCCGCTCGCCCCCGCGGTCGATCTCGTGGTTTCCCCCGCCATGGGCGGGCTGATCATCGGACACGAGGTCGCCCGCGCCCTCGGCGTCCGGCACATCTTCACGGAGCGCGGTGACAACCGTAAAATGTTGCTCCGGCGCGGTTTCGCCATTGAATCCGGTGAGCGCGCCGTGGTCATCGAAGATGTCATCACGACCGGCGTCAGCACACGCGAGGTCGTCGAACTGCTCCAGGCCGGCGGCGCCACGGTCGCCGCGGCGGCGTCGATTATCGACCGTTCCGGCGGCGCTGCCGATGTCGGCGTCCCGCGTGCCGCCCTGGCGACGCTCCAGGTGGAAACGTGGCAGCCCGGCGACTGCCCTCTGTGCCTCCAGGGCCTTCCGGCCATCAAACCCGGCTCGCGCCCGTCCTGAACTCCGATGGACCTTCGCCCCGCCCGCCGCATCCGGCTCACGATCGCGTATGACGGCGCGGACTTCTCGGGCTGGCAGGTGCAACCCGGTCTCCTCACCATCCAGGGCGAACTGGAACGCGTCCTTGCCCTGATTGAGGGCGCGCCGGTCGCCGTCGCTGGATCCGGCCGCACCGACGCTGGTGTCCACGCCGACGCGCAGGTCGCCGCCTGTACACTCCAGAACCCGATCCCGGAACCCAATCTCCGGATGGCGATGAACCGTCTGCTGCCCCGCTCCATTCGCGTGCTCGACGCCCGCGAAGTCCACGCCGGCTTCCACCCCCGCTTCGATGCCGTCGCCAAGCTCTACGAGTACCGGATCTGGCGCGACGAAATCTGCCCACCGCTGCGCCGGTTCGGGGTCTATCATTACCCTTATCCGCTCGACGAGGCCCGCATGATCGCCCTCGCCCCCCTGTACGAAGGCGAACACGACTTCTCGGCCTTCGCCGCCGCGGACGAAAAGGACGCCCTCGGCCACTCGAAAGTCCGCCGGATCTTCTCTTCCCGCCTCGCCCGCGAGGGGTCTGAACTGGTCTACCGGGTCCGCGGCAGCGGCTTCCTCAAACACATGGTCCGAATGCTGACCGGCGCGCTGATTGAAGCCGGCAAGGGCAACCTCGATGCCGCCGCGCTCCGCACCCGCCTCACCCCCGGTTTCCCCGGCAAAGCCGGACCCGCCGTCCCCGGCCGCGGTCTGCACCTCGTGCGTGTGGACTACCCCCCCGGCGTCGACCCCGGCCCCGTGCTAGCCTGATAACTGCGATGTCGAAGTCGAAGAATGAAATGGCGCCCGTGCACCCGCCGCTGCCCCCGGTCGGCAAGTGGCTACCCATCGTTGCCGCCTCCTGGCTCGTGCCCGGCGCCGGCCACTTCATGCTGAAACGCACGTATCGCGGCGCCCTGCTCGCCGCCTCGGTCGTTCTCATCTTCGTGATCGGGCTCATGATGCGCGGCTACCTCTTCGAGCCCATGTCCGGTGATCTGCTCACGACCATCATTTATACCGGTGGATTCATCGGCAACATGGCCACTGGCATCCTCTATTTCATGACCAAATGGTTTGGCTATAATCAGCCGGACGTCGCCGGACACACCGTCGACTATGGCACCAAATTCCTCGTCGCCGCCGGCCTTTTCAATATTCTGGCCATCGTCGACGCTTTCGAAATCGCCACCGGACGCAAGGAATAACCGACAGCACCCGCCATGCCCAAAATGACCCTCAGCCATTTTGAAGTCACTCTGATCTTCGCTCTGCTTATTTCCGTCGTGCTCGGCGTGGTCACCAAACGCACCGACCAGGAACGCATCCGCTATGGTCTCAAGTCCTTCGGCTACTTCGTGTTAACGGTCTTTGGGCTGAGCTGGCTGATGTATCTCGGCCATCGCTGACCGCTAGTTCAGCGCGCTGTGGCTCTCCGCCGCCCGGTAGAGTATCTCGATCGGACTCCGCAAGCCCCGCTTGCCCAGATAATTCAGCCGGAATTCCCGAAAGCCCTCGCTCATCCGGTTTTCGTAATGCAGCCCGTCCAGTTGTTCCAGATAATTGCGCCACCCCTCTGGATTCTTGAGTTGGGGATAGTGATACAGCCGCAAGAGATACCCCTCGAACAGCGTCATGAATTCGGCTTCCAGCCCCGCCTCCACCTGCAGGTATTGACCCGCGCTCACCCGCGACACCGGCACCCCCTGCAACAGCGAGTACTCGAGCAGCGCGTGCGCCGCCACCCGCTCGTAAAACAGCGGCCGCCCGATCCGCAGCACCGTCGTCGCCATCTCCAGGGGCCGCAACCGGTGGTCAAACGGACAAAAGTACCATCGCGATAACCGCCCGTCCAGCAACCGCCTCAACCCCTCCACCGACTCCACCGGCCAGTGCGTCGGCGATGGCGGCAGCAGAAAACTCAGCGCATACTGCCCCATCCATTCCGCCGAGTCGAAACAGTACGCCAGATCCGGCAGTTGCAACCCGTGCGCCAATCCCTTCATCTTCGCCACTTCGAGCGCCAGCGCCCCCTCCGACAGCGGCGAATGCAGTTGCGGAAACAGGTCCACGTGCCCGTACACATACATCTGCGGCAGACTCCGCTCCTCGCCATCGGACCGCCGCAATACCCACACCTGCCGCGCCCGGTACTCCACGCCCCCCAGCAGATGATCGAGCGCCATGCTCAACTTCCCCTCCGGATAGCGGTTCAACCGCTTCAGCCACCGCCGCGCCTGGGTCCGCTGCAATCCCCGCGCCACCGGCGTCGCGTCGAAATTCAGACCCGCCACCTCCGCCTCCTCCCGCAACCGCCGCTGCAACCACTCACTTTCCAGCAGCAACCGCGGCAATTCGGCAAAGCCCGGATTCTCGGCCGGCCTCGGTTTCGCGATGTTCTCCGCCAGGTCCGCCACCAGCCGGGCCAACTGCCATTCCGCCGCCAGAGGCCGGTCCACCACCTCCCCCCGCAACCGCTGAATCAGTCCGCCGAAGAGTTGCAGAACCCCCGCCATGGCGTCCGCCGAGGGGTCTTCGACCAGGGTCCGTGTGGCCTCGCGGAGCGGCGAACCCGCTTCTCCCACCGCGTCCTCCAGCGCCAGTGATGCGTCCAGCAAGGCCACGTCGAAGATCGCCGGAAGCTCTTCCTCTTCCAGATGCAGCCCCCCGGCAAAATCCTCCAGGGCTTGTTGAATGTCTGAGAGATTCGACACGAGACGGCTGAAATTCTATCGCGCCGCGGCCGTCCGTGGCAGCACTTCATTCAGGGAACCCTGCCGGTATCCCTTCAGGTCCAGCGTTGCATACTGGAACCCGGCCGAGCGCACCGCCTCGTGCAGACGGTCACACATCGCCAGCACGAGCGCACCGCCTCGTGCAGACGGTCACACATCGCCAGC
>DNFG01000288.1 GCA_003487005.1 Bryobacterales bacterium | reverse complement strand
CTTGTCTGCCAGATTGTCGGTGGGCGGCAGAATGGTTTCATGCTCCATCCCGGGCACGCGATAGGCGGCCTCGCCCGTGGCGCGGGCCGAGTCATGATAGAAGATCTTGACGGGCGGCATGCCGCCGCGCGCGGGGAAATCGAGCCGGATGGTGGCGCGATCCGGAAACGTGATGTTGCTGCGGCCGTCGATGCTCTCGCACTCAAGGCTGGTGGGGGCTCCGAGTTGAAGGGCGTGGTGAACCGGCCCCGCCGTGTGCGTGGCCCAATTCCCAATTTGACCGGTGCCGAAATCGAAGAAACCGCGCCAGTTGTAGGGCACATACCACGAGCTGTATGGCCGCATGGGCATGGCTCCGAGCCAGGCATCCCAGTTCAGGGTGGGAGGGACGGATTCCTCGGGGGGAGGCTGCTGCAATGCCGTGGGGTGCGTGCCCGGGGTGGTGGAGATATGGGCCTCGGTGACGTCGCCGATTTCGCCGGACCAAACGATTTCGGCGGCGACGCGGTGACATTCGTGGGAGAAGCCCTGGTTGCCCATCTGGGTGGCGACTTTGTACTTTTCGGCCGCCTGGAGCAGGAGGCGAGCCTCCCACGGCGTGCGCGTGAGAGGCTTTTCCACATAGACGTGCTTGCCCTGCTGCATGCAGGCGAGCGCGACGACGGCGTGCATGAAGTCGGGGATGCCGATGGTGCAGGCGTCGATGTTCTTGCCCTCCTTGTCGAGCATGACGCGGAAGTCGCGGTACAGGGGCAGCTTTTCGTAGTTCTTCAGCGTGGCCGAGGGGCGCTGCAGATCGACGTCGCAGAGAGCCACGATGTTCTCGGTTCGGGCGGCCTGGTTGAGAATCGCTCCGCCCTGCCCGCCGCAGCCGATGGCGGCGACGTTGAGTTTGTTGTAGTACGGCTTGTATCCAAGGGCACGCAGCGAAGGCACGCTGCCGTACCCCGCCGCGGGCACTGCGCCCGCGAGGAGTGAGCCATAGAAGAAATATCTGCGGGAAATACCGTGATTCTTCATGCTTGTCTTCTCCCGTCGTGGAGCAGGTCTGGCCAGCCCTGCGATGATAATCCACCCCGATTCTATGACAAGCGCCACGCGCGCCGTAAGAGGTGTCGACGCAGAAGCCGGATTGGCGGGTGAGTTGGCCTCGGTCGGTGCAGGTGCGGGATTCGGAGTGGCCGGGTGCGGTGAGGGCGGTGATTTGGCCGGCGGGGTGGCAGGAGACGATGCGGGTGGCGCCTTCGAGCATGGAGGCGGGGCGGTGTGTCGATTGGTAAGTAGTGGCGTATGAAGGACTCGGCGGCGAGAGGGGGCTGGCGCCGCGAGGGCGTGGATACCGGGCTTGTCAAACAGAGTGCGGGGGGTAATGGCTTTGGGGCAGAACGGCCTGTGGAATCAGCGGGTTGGGGGGCGGCTGTCCTCCGTGACGGCGCCCATCCTATGGGGGGAGGAGAATTCCATGACCTCGCCGAAACGCCGAGGGCCCGTGCTACTCTGTCCCCAGACGCCATGGAGGAGATCACCACCGCACTCGATGCGTGGGCCGCCGGAGATGACTCCGCGCTCGACCGGATCGCGCCCTTCATCTATCCGAAGTTGCGGGATCTTGCCGGCGCCTATTTCCGCGGCGAGCGTCCCGGGCACACATTGCAGGCCACCGCCCTGGTCAGTGAACTGTTCGTCCATCTCGCCTCGCAGCGCCGTCACAAGTACGAAAACCGCCTCCATTTCTACCATGCCTGCGCCCGTCTCATGCGCCATGCGCTGATCGATCACGCCCGGACCGCCACCGCCGCCAAGCGCGGCGCCGGGGCGGTCCCGATCCCCCTCCATCCCGACCTCGCCTGGTTCGATGCCGCCAGCCCCGCCGTGCTCGACCTCGAGCGCGCGCTCAACGAACTCGCCTCGCTCGACCCCGTGCAGGCCGCCATGTTCGAAACCCGCTACCTGCTCGGCTGCAGCGCCCAGGAGACAGCCGGCCTGTTCGAGACTTCAAAGTCCACGGTGGACCGCCAACTGCGCATGGCCCGAGCCTGGCTCTACAGCCGCCTGACCGGCCGCCAGAACCCAAACAGCCCAAGTCCCGGCGCCACCACGAACCAGCCCGAAGGCTCCGGCACTTCCGTCACCGGCGGGGAATGATAGACCAGCATCCGCAGTCCCACTTGCTCTTCCGCCATGGCCACGTTGATCTCCGCGGGTAATGGCGTCGCCAGAAACAGGCTCAGGCGCCACGACTGAAGCGGATCGCCATAAGGGACCGGCACCGCGAAACTGCCCGCGTGGACATCCGGGATGCCGGGCGAGTCATCCAGGAACAGGTCCGCGTCCCAGGAGATCGAACCGTTCACCTGGGCGGTCACCACGATCAATCGCTGCAGCATCGAGTTGTTGCTGAATTCGTAATCAACGCCCACGCTGGTCGCGTAGAGGGGGCCGCTGCCGACGCCCTGAAACTCGAGTTCGAGACTCGTCAACCCCGAGGCCGGTCCGCGGCACTGCACTCCGGTGACAGTCGGGGACGGGGCCAGCGAAACGCAGCCTGCCGGCGCGGTGAAGATCGCGCCCGCCAGCGCCAGCGAGGGAATGGCCATTGCGAGAAGGAAGGCTTTCATGGTGATGTGTCCGTCCTTTCCGGCTATTGAGGCAGTTCGATCAACTCCACCCGGTCGATGGCCAC
>DNFG01000009.1:10041-13620 GCA_003487005.1 Bryobacterales bacterium | reverse complement strand
CCACCAGTGCCTCACGGCCCCGGCCTTGGGCGCGAGGTAGTTCTGGAGCAGGCTCGCCGTTGAGGCGAGCGTCACCTCCATACGGCATGCTTCAATCAGCAACGTTTGCATGGTTTCGCGCACGGCGGGCCACCAGTGCCTCACGGCCCCGGCGGCAATCGTCACAAATGCGAGGAACTGGACCCCCGCGACGAATTCGCGGCTGACCGCAAACCGGCCTTCCTCTCGCGCCTTTCGGACTCGCTGCGGACTCGCCTTCTCGGTACGCTGCTGTTTCTCGGACATCGGCTACCTCAACAGCCTTTCGAGGACTTCCATGGCGGGTTGCGCCGCACTGCGGTAAAGCCGCGGCAAGGCAGGCGCCAGCGCCGCGAGCAGGATCAAGGCGCCCAGCATCTTCACCGGAAAGATGAGGGTGAGCAGTTGCAGATTGGGTTGCATCCGGCCCAGGAGGGCCAGCGCGAGGTCGGTCAGAAGCAGGACACCCATCACCGGGAGCGCGAGGCGGACGCCGAACTCGAGCATCGCTCCGCCAAGCTCCACCAGCCGGACGCCGTCACCCAGGTCCACCGTCAATCGACCCGGCGGAATCCTCTCGAGGCTTCGTGCAAACGCCCGGAAGACCACGAGATGCAGTCCCGTTGCGAAGAACAGCAAGTGCGCCGCGAACTGGGCGATGACCATCAGGACACCCGAATCCGCCTGCGTGTTGGGATCGATGGCCGAGGCGTAGGCATAGCCTGCCTGCATCGCCAAGGATTGCATCGCGAAACTGAAAATCTCGTTCAGGAGGCCAATAATCGCGCCCGCTGCCAGTCCCACCGCCATCTCCGAGGCGAGCAGTAACACCATGGCGCCGAAACTCGCCGGCGCGACAAAACGGCCGTCCAGCAACGGGTAGGCGGCCACGCTGATCGCTGCCAGGAGCCCGGCCTTCGCCATCATCGGAGCGGTTCGGAAGCCCGGGATCGGGATCAGGACCAGGCAACTCCCCAGGCGCGCGGCCACACAGAGGAATCCCGCCAGCAGCGGCCACGCCGTCGCGGCCCCGGTCATGTACTCGCTAGCGGGCATACCGGCTGAAGTCTCCGAATAGGGCCTGCGTGTACGACGCCAGCCGCATCAGCATCCAGGGAAACAGCAGAAGCAGTCCCGCCAGAAACGCCGCCAGCCGGGGGACGCTCCCAAAGGCCGGGTCCTGCACGGATGTCAATACCTGAAGTAGGCTCACGACTACACCGACGGCGAAGCCCACCGCCAGCAGCGGCAGGGATACCCAGAATGCGCTCATCAGCGCTCCCCGGATCAGATCAACAATCGCTTGATGGTCCATCCCTAGATCAATGACCTCAACAACGAGCCAACCACCAGATTCCAGCCATCCACGAGGACGAACAGAAGAATCTTGAACGGGGCCGACACCATGACAGGCGGTAGTTGCACCATTCCGACCGAGAGCGTCACCGACGCGACCACGAGATCGATGATCAGAAACGGCAGGAAGAGAACTGCGCCGATTTGGAAGCCCGTCCGCAATTCCGAAAGGATGTAGGCCGGCGCAATCACTTGGAGTTCCAGATCGGCCGGACTGCGCGGTTGCGGCGACCTCGTCACTTCCACCATCAAGGCCAGGTCCGATTCCCTCGTGAACCGCAGAAGGAACTTCTTCAGTGGTTTCGTGCCTTCCGTCCATGCCTGTTGGCCACTCAGGCGACCGGCTTCGTAGGGTGCCCAACCCGTGTCGTAACTCTCTCGCACCACGGGCTGAATCACGAGAATCGTCAGGAATAGCGCGAGTCCAAGCAGTACCTGATTGGAAGGGGTCGATTGCGCCCCCAGCGCCTGCCGGAGAAAGTGAAGAACGACGGTCAAACGCAGGAGAGGAGTCAGCGAGATCAGCACCGCGGGCAGCACCGTGAGCGCGGTCAGCAGTACGACGATCTGCATCGGCACGCCGAGCACTTCGGTCGATGCCGCCATCAAAGGTTCTCCCCGGCGGCCCGAGTCAGGATCTCCCTGAAACCGCCTGGCTCCGGCCCGAAACTAACGCCCGCCGGGTGGGTGGCGATCAGCAGGCGCCGGTCGCCCATCTGGACCAGATAGAGACTGTGCTGCGGACTCAGCACGAGACGGTCTTCGACCGACAACAATCCCTTGTTCCGCCGGTTCGACAACCGGGCCCAGAGCCCGCCCGGCGTTCGCCGTCCAAACGCCACGGCCACTCCGCCCAGGAGGAGAAACACGAACACCAGCGCCAGTATCTGCTCGTACATGGGTGGAACCTCAGTCCTCCAGATTGAAATCCGTGATTCGGACTCCCATCGCATCCTCGATGATCACTATTTCGCCAAAACCAATCAGAATTCCGCCAATAAGAATGTCAATATTCTCGCCGGCGGACCTCCCCATTCGAATGACGCTCCCGACATCGAGATCCAGAATCCCGCCGATCGTCAAAATCCGGCGATCAAGTTCCACTTCGATCTCGAGGGGGATATCCGCGAGCGGAGCGATCTCTTCAAGCGTTGGCATGGCGCTGGTCCCGTCGTTACCGCTTCAGATTGATGGTTTCCTGGCTGATCTCGTCCACCGTGGAAACCACGCGGGCATTGGCCTGGTAGCCCCTCTGCAGCACGATCAGATTGGTGAACTCCCGCGCGATATCCACCGTCGAGAATTCAACCGAACCGCCCAGGATCTGGCCGCGGCCGCCCGTCCCCGGCACCCCGATCGCCGGCAGCGCGGAACGCGCGCTCAGTTGGTAGTTGTTGTTCCCAACCGCGATCATCGACTCCGGGTTGCGCACCGACGCCATCGCCAACTGCCCCACTGCCACCTGCTGGCCATTTGAATACTGGGCCAGAATTCTCCCGCCGTCGCCGATCCCCACACGAATCAACTGCGCGGCCGGAAATCCATCCTGCTCGTTGCTCGCCACCGCGGACGGCTGCGAATATTGCGTCAATAATGGCGTTGGGCCGCTGAACAGGTCCCATCGGATGGTCAAATCCGTCGCTCCGTTCGCCAGTTCTTCTACTTCAAGGACGGGCGGATCGTCTGTCAGCACGGGGGAAACCATTCGACCATCCGTGTCGAATTCGATCAGGCCGGTCACCGTCGGCGCCGGCGGCGTCGCGACGTCCGCGTCGGGGAGGGTCATCGTATACCCCCACTCCCCCGGGTTTGCCGTCTTCTCGAACCGCACCGAAACAACGTGCGACTGGCCCAGCGAATCGAAGATCTCAATCGAGGTCGAAAATGTCCCCGGCGGAGGTCCGTCGGTCGCCGACGCGTCCAGGTTCAACTCCGCCGCGATCCGCGTCGTGGCCACCGGCGCCCGCAACGACCCCACCGGCACCAGGACATCCGTCGGCGGTTGCGTCACGTCCAGCACTCCATTGACTTCGTTCCACCCCTGCACCCGGAACCCCGTCGCCGTCACCAGTTGCCCCTGCTTGTTCACCTGAAGATTGCCGCCTCGCGTGTAGAGCTGACTCCCGCTCACCGGCTCGCGCACCACCAGAAACCCGTCCCCCTGGATCGCCACATCCAGCGGGCCGCTCGAGGCCTGAATCGCGC
>DNFG01000009.1:5384-9748 GCA_003487005.1 Bryobacterales bacterium | reverse complement strand
GCGCCTTGTGAAAACTGCCGGATCGTTACCGGCCTCGCCACGCCGAAACCCACCTGCGTCGTCCCCAGCCCCGCGCCCAGCGACTGCGTCACCAGGTCGCTGAATGCGACCACGCTCGATTTATACCCCGGCGTGTTCAGATTCGCCAGATTGTTTCCGACGACATCCACTGCCGTCGTGTGCGCTCCCAGCGCCGAAAGCGCCGTCGAAAATGATGTGAACATGATTGGTCCTTGGTCCTCTCGATTGTTGAATAAAGCGACTACGGCGCCGGAGCGGTTTCAACTGCTGCGTCTTGCTGCTCCAGCATTTTCCTGATCGTCTCCAGCTCTTTTCGGGAGCCCATCGTCTGCTCCAGCTGACTGAATTGCGTCAGCTGCGTCATAAATTCGATCCCGTCTGCGGGATTCATCGGATTTTGGTGCCGCAACTGCGCCACCAGCAGTTGCATGAAGACATCCTGATTGGCAAGCCGATTCGCCGACTCGGTCACTTCCCGGCCGGTCACCGGCTCATAGCTCCCAGTTACTGCCCCCATCGGATTCATTGCATTTCTCCTTTTTGCCAGTGCCATTCTCCGTCCCGGAGCCGGTCAAATGCCTCCAGCCAGCGGGCGGCATTGCGGCCCTTCTGTTCCCGGGTTGAATCCCCGGCTTCCGCGTTTCCCTGCTTGAGCGATTCCTGTGAACCGCCTTCGCCGCGCTGCCCGCCTTCTGCTTCCTGCCTGGCAGCATCCGGGCCCGATCCCTCGCCCATCCCGCGACCCAGTTCGTAGCCCAGCGAGCGCAGCCCACCCAGGTCTGCCCGCAGCGCCGCTGCCGTCGCCGGGTCGCCACTGCGCGCCGTGACTTCCACCTGTCCGGCGTTTTCTCTAAACTGCAGCCGGATTGGCTTTCCCCTCTCCGGCTCGACGGTCATCCGGATCTCCCGGACCGCGCCTCTGGCCTCCTGCAGATCCTCGACCGCCCCCTCCACCCGGACCACCGGATTTGCCGGTGTCGCCGCCGGGGCCTGCTTCACGCTGACTCGTCCCTCCATCGGTCCTCCCGGCGTGGAGGCCGCCTGCAATTCACCCGCGTTCGCCGCGGTTGCCTCGCCGCTCCGCACCGGTCCACCCGCCGTTCCCATCACCAGCCGGACTGGCGCCGTGGCGTCCCGTGTCCCCCGGCTGCCCGGTTCGCGGTTCTCCCGAGTGTCAACCCCATCGCGTCCGGTTGCCGCCGCGGGCCAGTCTGTTCCCACCTCTTCACTCCCGTCTCGATTCAGCCGGGCTTCTGGCCGCGCGCCCTCCATGGCTCCTCCCGCCAGTCGTTCGACTTCCGTGAGTTTCCCCACCGCCTGCTGCTCTCCTCGCCCGTGTTCCGGTCTGGCCTCCGCGCCTGCTCCGCGAATACCGCTTCTCAGGGTGAAGGCCACCGGATCCTCCCCCTCACCGTTCTCCACTACCGGGCTCCAGCCCTCCGGCCGCCCCAGTTCCACCGATCCGGCAAGTGGGCGGACCCGGTCGGCCGATCTCCCCCGCTGTTCCAGTGAGCTTCGGGATTCTTCGCTGATCCTTGGCCGGCCATCTGGTCTGGCGCTCCGCTCAGCCCCGCTCCTCGCGGCGGCCACCATCACCAATCCACTCGCGGAATCCGGAACGGCGGGTCCCGCGGCGTCCCGGCCCGGACTTCTCTCTGCTTCCGCACTGGTTTCCTGATCGGTGCCCGTCTCCTTGAGCGTTGTTTGCGATTGCAGATCGTCCCTTTGCAATCGGTCCTGTGCTGACCCAGGACCGGGTTGAACCCGCACAGCCATCTCGATGACATCTTCCTTCACGCTCGCGGGCAGTTGAGGCGTCCTCTCCGGCGACTCACCCCGTGTCGCCGCAACGCGGATTCCATCCCTCCGCGCCACTTCCACAAGCCCAGGGACGACGTCATCACCCTGCTCCATGCCCACTCCTGAGCGCATCGGCGCCCAGGAGGTCTCCTGACTCGTATCCCATTCCGCGACCCCCGACCCGGTCGCCAGAGCGACCCTGATTCTCCTGTCCGCAGCGAACAGTGCAGTGGATTCATCGCCCACTGTTCCTCTCTCCTGCTTCCCGTGCGGATCTTCCTGCCCCCGTTCCACTGGCTCAGCACTGAAGAGCGCAGCCTCTTCCCATCGGGCCTGGAATCCCGCCACCGGCAGTGCCGCGTCCGCGCCCGGTTGGTCCGTCTCATCGTGGCCGGCTTCGACGCTTTCCACACGCGCCGGCGTCGCTATCTCAACTGTGCCCGCACCCCAAGGCAGGGGGCCGGCCTTCACATCGTCAGAGTCCGCCATGGCCGCCGCCTCTTCTCCGCCCATGCCCGCGTCTTCGAACATCGCCCGGAGCGCACTCGCGAAGACCCCACCGCTTCCCACCAATTCAGGTGCGGGCGGTGCCGCTCCACCAGGTGTTGGCACGGTTCCGAATTCTGGAAATGGCAGCATCCGCCCATCCCCAATGCATGGTCAGGGCCAAACTCCCAAATCGCGGTAAATGCGGACTTTCACCGCCGCCTGCGCCCTCCTCGTCCCAATTCGGAACCAGGCTTTCCCCACTTGGTGCCCCATCTTGGGACTCGTCCCGCATCGCCGCCTCCCAACCCCCCGCAAATCTCCTTTGGCCTGCCGCGTGCATAGTCAGGTGCGGAGACCATTGTCATGGACCCACTGACCACCACTGCCGCCGCCGGGCTTCGCTCCCGGCAGGAAGCCCTGGACCTGCTGGCCAACAACATGGCGAACCTTTCCACCGCCGGCTACAAGGCCGACCGGGAAGCGTACACCACATATCTCAATGAAGCCTCTGCCGAGGCCCAGCGGTCCGGCTTCGGCCGCGCCCAGACGCTCTCTCCGCTCGTCGAAGGCCAGTGGGTCGATCTCAGCCAGGGCACGCTCACCCAAACCGGCAATCCCTTTGACCTTGCTCTTTCCGGCCCCGGGTTCCTCGTCGCCGACGGACCCGCGGGCCCCCTCCTCTCACGTGGCGGTGCCATTCAGGTCGACTCCGAAGGTCGCCTTCTGACTCGCGATGGCCACGAACTGCACACGATCGACCCGAAACGCATCAAGGCGAACCCCCTGCTCCCTGTTCAGGTCGACCCTGACGGCACCGTCCGCCAGCAGGACATCCCCCTCGGCCGGCTGAAACTCGTTTCTGCCCCGGGCCCGGAGGCGCTTTCCCGCCGCCAGGGGGCCTACTTCGCCATCGACGCCCCCGCGCTCGAGACTCTCGCTCCCTCCCAGGCCGAACTCCGTCAAGGCGCGCTTGAAACCTCCAACCTCGGCCCCTCCGAATCCGCCGTCCGGCTGGTCCAGGTGCTGCGGCAATTCGAAACCCTGCAGAAAGCCATGCAAATTGGCGGCGAGATGAACCGCCGCTCCGTCGAGGAAGTGGCCCGAGTCCACTCCTGATCCCCAGATTGGAGACCTGAATCATGATCCGTGCCCTCTTTAGCGCCGCCAGCGGCATGAATGCCCAGCAGACCAATGTCGACAACATCGCCCACAACCTCGCGAATGCCAATACTGTCGGCTTCAAGATGAGGAGAGCCCAGTTTCAGGATCTCCTCTATCAGACCATCACCCAGCCGGGTGCCGCCGCCGGAGCCCAGACCGTCATCCCTAGCGGCCTTCAGCTGGGTCTGGGCACCCGGACTGTCTCCAATGCCATCTCTTTCGCTCAAGGCAGCTTCTCCGCCACCAGCAACCCTCTCGACCTCGTCATCGAGGGCCGCGGGTTCTTCCAGGTCCGCCGGCCCACGGGGGAAATCGCATTCACCCGCGCCGGACAGTTTCACCTCGACCGTGACGGCAACCTCGTCACCATGGACGGGAACCCCCTCGAACCCCAAATCACTCTCCCTCCGGAAGCCCAAAACGTCGCCATCGCCGCGGACGGCACCGTCAGCTATTCACTCCCCGGACAGCCGAACACCCAACTGGCAGGCCAGATCCAACTCGCCAATTTCGCAAACCCCGCCGGCCTCAACAGCATCGGCCGCAACATCTATCTGACCACCGACGCTTCGGGAGAGCCCACCGTGGGCATCCCCGGCGGGCAGGAGGGCCTGGGCGCGCTGCTCCAGGGCTACGTCGAACAGTCCAATGTCAGCGTCGTCGAAGAGTTCATCAATCTCATCGTCAGTCAGCGTGCCTATGAAGCGAACTCCAAGGTCGTCCGCGCGGCCGACGAAATGTATGGCCAGGTGAACAACATGTCCCGCTAGCCGCGGAGGTCCCATGGGTTCGTTCAGTGCATTTCTCTTCGTCCTCTTTGCTCCTGCTCAAGCCTCGCCAGATTGCGTCGTTGTCGCGGGTCCGTCGGTCCTTGCCGCCGAACTGGCCGCCAA
>DNFG01000009.1:303-4956 GCA_003487005.1 Bryobacterales bacterium | reverse complement strand
CTCCCAAGCCGGGTGTCCGCAGACTTCTGAGACCCCTGGAAGTGGGACAAATCGCGCGCCGCCACGGCATTGAACTCAGTTCCTACCCCGGCCTTTGCATCGAGCGCCAGTCAGAAACTCTCGATCCGGCCCGCCTCAAGGCCGCGCTGGATCGCGCTTGGAGCCAACATGGAGGAGCCCCCGACGACCATCTCGAGTTGCTCGACTTCTCACGGCTTCCTGTCCCTCTGGGTGACATCGAATTCGGACCTCCGCCCACTCCGACTCTCGCCGGCTGTCAGGCTGGTGCGCCGCTGAACTGGCGCGGTCGGATCCGCTACGATGGCGCCCAGAGCTTCCCCATCTGGGTATCCGTGCGCGTCCAGGCCTCCCGCCACGTTCTCCTTTTCGCCAAGGATCTCCCCGCAGGCGCCGTCATCGACAATTCGTCCGTCACGGCCAGTCCGGTCCGCTGTGCCGCCCTCCCTCAGGGCGCGCTCAGCGAGCCATCCAGTGTCCTCGGCCGCGAACTTCGGTCTGGTGTCCGCCAGGGCGACCCGGTCCGGATACAGCAAACCGTTGCGGTCAGGGAGATCGATCGCGGCGACCTCGTCTCCGTTCGTATTGAGGGCGTTCGCCACGTCCAGGTCCGGGCCGTCGCACTAACCAGCGGCCGGCGCGGCGAGAGGGTCATTCTCCAGAACCCGTTGACTGGAGCCCGTTTCCAAGCACTCGTCGCCGCCCCTCGTGAAGTCACCCTCGTCCAGGATCCCCCGCATGAACAACGCCGCTAAACTCCTGCTCCTCGCCACCTCTCTGGTAATCCCCTTCAACCTGTTCGCGAAAGAGAAACCGCCCAAGGCCCCCAAGCTTGAGAGTAGTCTCGACGCCTACCTTCGGTCCATCGATGAAGACGTCTCGGCTCCTGAGACGGCCCCCGGCTCACTCTACCATCCGTCCGGACGCTACGCCGAGTTCGCCCGCGACCTCCGCGCCTCCCAACTCGGCGATATCATCACCATTGTCGTTGCCGACAGCGCCTCCGCCCTGACTCGCGGCACGACCCGTCTCAACCGCAAGTCCAGCGCCAACGCCTCCGTCTCCGCACTCGGCGGGCCCACCCGCGCCGCCGGCCCACTTTCCGCGCTCGCCGGCGTGGGTGGCGAACAGAAACTCGATGGTCAGGGCGAAACTAGCCGCGAGTCCGACCTCCGGACCACTCTCGCCGCCCGCGTCGTTCGAGTCCTCGCCAACGGGAATCTCGTCGTCGAGGGGACGAAGGATATCGGCGTCAATAGTGAACGCCAGCGGGTGACGGTCCGCGGTGTCATCCGCTGGAATGACTTGAATTCGTTGAACCGGATCACCTCCGAGCGGATCTCCGACCTCGAGGTGCGAATCGACGGCAAGGGAGTCGTCAACGACAGTGTCCGCCGTCCCGGGTTCCTGTACCGTCTCCTTCTTGGCATCCTCCCCTTCTAAAACAATGAAACTCTATCTCGCCCTTCTGGCCTGCCTCCCTCTTCCTGGTGCCTCGCCCGCCGTCCGAGTGAAGGAACTGGCGGCCGTCGAGGGTGTCCGCGACAATCAACTCCTTGGCTACGGCCTGGTCGTCGGCCTCAATGGAACCGGCGATAAACGTCAGACCTTCTTCAGCGCCCAGACTCTGACCAATCTCCTCGAGCGAATGGGCGTCCAGGTCAATCCGATGGCGATCCTCGTCCGGAACACGGCGGCAGTGATGGTCACCGCCAATCTTCCGCCATTCGCCCAGTCCGGGACCCGCATTGATGTCAGTGTCGCGGCGATCGGCGATGCCTCGAACCTCCAAGGGGGGTTGCTTGTCCTGACCCCTCTTCGTGCCGCTGATGGACGCGTCTTCGCGGTTGCCCAAGGGTCCGTCGTCACCGGCGGCTTCGTTGCATCCGGAGGCGCCGGGAACTCGATGACGGTCAATCATCCCACTGCCGGCCGCGTCATCAACGGCGCCATCGTCGAACGGGATGCCCCCTCCGTCATGCCTGACGAAGAACTCCGCCTCCAACTCCACCACGCCGATTTCACCACTGCCTCCAGAATGGCCGAGGCCATCAACCAGCGCTTTGGCGCCGAGGTCGCACGATGCGAGAACGCTGCATCCCTCCATCTGACGGTGCCACGGAACTTCACTGGCAAGACTGTCCAGTTCCTGGCCGCCGTCGAAGCGGTTACCCTCGAAGCGGACCGCCGCGCCCGGATCGTCATCAACGAGCGCACCGGTACGATTGCGCTCGGAAAGGAAGTCCGGATTCGCCCCGTCGCGATTCTCCATGGCAATCTCTCCGTTGAGGTCCAGACCAGCTTCAATGTTTCCCAACCGAACCCCCTCGCTAAAGGCGAGACCACGGTCGTTCCCGAGGTCAATGTCGGAGTCCGGGAGGAGTCTGCGCGGCACGTTCTGCTCAAGGATGGGGCGACCGTCGAGGAGCTTGCGAAAGCACTGACCGCAATAGGGTCCACGGCCCGGGATGTGATTGTGGTGCTCCAAAATCTGAAAGCGGCTGGCGCGATCGACGCGGATCTGGAGGTGATCTGATGCTGGTTGGAAGAGCGACTGCATCGCTCCCGGACCAATCGCCGCAAGCCGACCGGGCGAAGGTGGCGGCACAGGATTTCGAAGCGCTGCTGATTGCCCAAATGCTTCGCTCGGCGAGAGAGGATGAGGGATCGTCGGGCACGATCATGGAATACGCCGAGCAGCAGGTAGCTCAGATGATTAGTGCTAGCGGCGGGCTGGGTCTGGCTACTCTCGTTGAACGAGGGCTTGCAAGTCAGGTTAGCCACACAAGCTCAAATGAGCAGGTCCCTCGCCAGGGTGCGGGCAGCCGCTGAGACGAGCGGAGTCGATCCCCCTCCAGGCTTCCGCGAGGACTGTGGCGACTCGCAGAGCATCATCCAGGGGTGCTTCAATCTGCTGGCTGTTGGCCAGCAGCAGCCGATCGATCAGGTAGTCGTAGAGTTGGCAGAGGCGTGCGGCGAGGAGAGGATCGACTTGGGGGTCGAGGCTCTGGGCGAGTTCGCCGACGATCGCGATCGCCTGGCTGACTTGGGCGGAGCGCTGCTGGATCTGTCCGGCGCGGATCGCGTCACGGGCGGAAGTGATTTTCTCGCCCAGTGCGCGGTGAAGCAGGCTGACCAGTTGAACAGGTTCAGCGCAATGGACCTGCTCGTCGATTCGTTGATGGTAAGGGTTTATCATCATGAGCGGCTATCAGCCTTTTTTGAGGTCATCGGCCAGGCGCCGGAGGAATTCCGGGGGGATCTGGCGGACGATTTCCTTGGTTTCCCGGTCGACGAGTTGCAGGATCAGTTTGTTTGAGCGGCGGTCGAAGGAGAAGGTCAGTTCGGTGGATTCACCGAATACCTTCGCCTCGTTGACGGCGCTGACGGATTTGATGAGTTGTTCTTGTTCGGCCCTTTGTTCTGGGCTGAGGGCGTGGCTGACTGTGCTGGCCACAGGGGTGGCCAGGTGAGCGATTTTGCCGACTTCCATGTCGTGCCTCCGATGGGCATATCGACGGGAGTCAGGAGATGTTGAGGATATCCTGCAGGACGCCGCGTTCGTTGTCGATCTTCTTTTGGAGGAGGGTGATGGCGTAGATGAGTTGTTCGGGTCGCGGGGGGCAACCGGGGACGTAGACGTCGACGGGGATGATCTGGTTGACAGGGATGAGGGCGTAGTTGGAGAAGACGCCGGTGGAGGTAGCGCAGGCGCCCATGGAGATGACCCAGCGGGGTTCGGGCATCTGCTGATAGAGGTGGCGAACGACGGGCGCCATCTTATTGGAGACGCGTCCGGCGATGATCATGAGGTCGGACTGTCTGGGGCTGCCGCGGAAGACTTCGGCGCCGAAGCGGGCGATATCGAAGCGGGAGGCGCTCATGGCCATCATTTCGATGGCGCAGCAAGCGAGGCCGAAGGTCATGGGCCAAATGGAATTTTTGCGGCCCCAGTTGATGGCTTTGTCGACGGTGGTGAGGACGAAGCTATCGGCGAAGTCGGCCGGGTTGATGTCCGAGTCGATTTTGCGGTAGAGACCCTCGGGGGCTTCACCCAACTGGATCTGATTCTCGAGGATTTTGCTTTCCATGGCAGGTCTTTCTTTACAGATTACCCCAGTGGCGCGCGGATTCGGGATTGCTGGGGGTCATTGTGTTAGCGGCCTGGTTGGGCGAGGAAGCGCTGGACCTCCGCCAAGCCCTCGGGGTCCCCCTTCTTCCCGTTGGCGATGAAGCCGGCGGACTGTTCGACCATTTTCTGGAAGTCCGGCCCTCCGGGTCTTCCGGCTTGCCGCCAGTCGGCGCCCTGGCGGAGCAGGAGCAAGGCGACTTTCCAGTTTTCGGTGGCCGCGGCCTGGAAGAGGGCGGAGTTCCCGTCGCGAGAGCGGGCCGCAAGGTCTGCGCCGTGGCCGATCAGCAAATCCATGACCTCCGGCGCGACGGCATGTCCGGTAGCGGCGAAATAGGCGGGCACGCCGAACCCGTTAGGCTTATTCGGATTCGCGCCCGCTTTGAGAACGGCATCAGCATGCATGAAGAAGCCGGCGGCGAAGTGTTGCCGGGCGTGAAGGTAACCGACTACTCGGCCTTCCTGTCCGCCTTCGACCTGCTCTGACGCTGGCCTAGTCGCTCGTC
>DNFG01000009.1:0-144 GCA_003487005.1 Bryobacterales bacterium | reverse complement strand
GATTCGCGCCCGCTTTGAGAAGCATCCTGACGGGTTCCAGTCCGGTGGCGGGGGTTGCGTAGATTGCCGTTTGGAGCGGCAGGGTGTCGCCAGGGGCATTGGGATCGGCGCCTGCGTCGAGGAGAGATCGGAAGAGGGTCGTGT
>DNFG01000319.1:8377-8528 GCA_003487005.1 Bryobacterales bacterium | reverse complement strand
GCGTTCGGTGAAATCGCGGCCGCGTTTCTTCATATCTTCAAGGCCGCAGGAACCGAGGGTCTGGTAGCCCTTTTCCGTCAGTAAGGCCGCCACACGGGCAGCCCGTCCACCGGCGCTTCAAAGGGTGACGATGAGCTTGTCCTTGGGGATC
>DNFG01000319.1:7603-8063 GCA_003487005.1 Bryobacterales bacterium | reverse complement strand
GATGTGTTTGTAGCCCTTGACGGAGCCGAGTTTCGCGATTTCTTCCTTGGTGCGGACGTCGAGGAAGAAGATTTTGTCAGGTTTGGCGAGCAGGCTGGCGAGTTCCTGTTCGGTGATGGTTTTGGGGGCGGCGGCTTTGGGCGCCTGGCCGCAGGCGATTCCAAAGAAGAGCATGGAAGCCAAAATGCATGCCCAGCAGTAAGCTTTCATGCTCCAAAGTGTAGCATGGAGAGATATGGGTTCAACGCCAGACGAGTTTTACCGGATCGGGAAGCTGCCGCCGTATGTTTTCGCGGTGGTGAATGAGATGAAGGCGCGGCTGCGGGCCGCTCAGTATGACGTGGTGGACTTCGGGATGGGCAATCCGGACGGCGCCACGCCACGGCCGATCGTGGCCAAGCTGGCCGAGGCGGCGCGGAACCCGCGCAACCACCGGTACTCGGTTTCACGGGGGATTCCG
>DNFG01000319.1:5340-7384 GCA_003487005.1 Bryobacterales bacterium | reverse complement strand
CTCTTCCGATCTACTCGGTTTCACGGGGGATTCCGAACCTGCGGCATGAGATCTGCAGGCGGTACAAGCGCAACTACGACGTGGATCTGGATCCGGAGAGCGAAGCGATCGTGACGATCGGGTCGAAGGATGCGCTGGCGCACCTGCTGTTCGCGGTGGTGGGACCGGGGGACCGGGTGGTGACGCCGGCGCCGTGTTACCCGATTCACCAGTGGGGGGTGATCATGGCGGAGGGCGAGGCGGTGCCGCTGCCGGTGTCGGATCCGCCGGAATTTCTGAACCGGCTGGAGAGTCTTTTTAAGAAGGGCGGAAAGAAGCCGAAGCTGATTCTGGTGAACTATCCGCACAATCCGACGACGGCATGCGTGGATCTGGACTTTTTCGAGAAGCTGGTGGGGCTGGCGCGGGCGAACGGGGCGATGATCGTGCACGATTTCGCGTACGCGGACCTGCACTTTGACGGATACCAGCCGCCGAGCATCCTGCAGGTGGAGGGGGCGAAGGAAGTGGCGGTCGAGATCTTCTCGATGACGAAGAGCTACAACATGGCGGGGTGGCGGGTGGGCTTCTGCCTGGGGAATCCGAAGATGATTCACGCGCTGGCGCGGATCAAGAGCTATCTGGACTACGGCAACTTCCAGCCGATTCAGATTGCATCGATCATCGGGCTGCGGGATTGCGAGGAAGAGGTGGGGAAGATCTCGCACGTGTACGAGCGGCGGCGGGATCTGCTGGTGGATGGGCTGGCGCAGGCCGGCTGGGCGGTGGAGAAACCGAAGGCGTCGATGTTTGTGTGGGCGCCGATTCCGGAGCCGTTCCGGGCGGCGGGCTCGCTGGAGTTCGCGAAGCAGTTACTGGAGAACGCGCTGGTGGCGGTATCGCCGGGGATTGGATTCGGCGAGGCGGGCGACGGGCATGTGCGTTTCGCATTGATCGAGAATCACCACCGGTCGAGGCAGGCGCTGCGGCGGATCAAGCAGTTTCTGCGGGATCACAGGCGCGGGTAGGGGGCGGCGGCGTAGTGATGTCGCCGGGAGGATCTGAATTGAGGGCCCTGCGGGAGATTGAGCCCGCGGGGCTGGAAGAGGTGCTGACGGAGGCGACGCTGGCGTGGGAGCGGCGCCTGCACTGGGATTTCCGGGGGACGGCGGATTTGATCCGGAATTACGTGGCGATGCAGGCGTTGGAGGGTCTGGCACTGGTGGAAAGGGGACGGGTGACGGGCTACTGCTATTGGGTGGAAGAGGGACCGAAAACGCTTTTGGGAGACTTGTTCGTGCGGGAGGGGTTTCGGGACCGGGAGCGGGAGGACCTGCTGCTCGGCGGGATGGTGAAGGTAGTGCGGCGGCGGGTGAGGCGGGTGGAAGCGCAGTTGATGCAGATGGAATGCCGGGCGGCGGCGCTGCTGCGGGAGGGGCCGCGGCCGCTGGTTTTTCCGCGGCTGTTCATGATGAGGCCATGCGCCGGCGGTGAGATGGAGTCCAGGCGGGGCGGGTGGATGGAACTGGAATTCGGGACATGGTCGATGCGCTGGATGGAGGCCGCGGCGAGGCTGATCGCGGAGGTGTATGCGGGGCATGTGGATAGCGAGATTAACGACCAGTACCGGACGGTGGGGGGATCGGCGCGGTTTGTGCAGAACATTGTGCAGTATCCGGGCTGCGGGGAGTTCGTGCCGAGGGCATCGTTCGTGGCGCGGGACGGGCAGGGGATGATGGCGGGTTTGACGCTGGCGACACGGGTGGCGGCGCGAACGGGGCACATTGCGCAGATCTGCGTTCGGGGGGAGTGGCGGGGAAGCGGGTTGGCGTACGAGATGCTGCGGCGGACGGTGGCGGGATTGCGGGAGGCGGGAGTGGAGGAGGTGTCGTTGACGGTGACGGAAGAGAATGAGCGGGCGGTGGCGCTCTATGAGCGGAGCGGATTCCACCCGATTCACCGGTTCGAGGCGCTGGTTTGGGAGTAGGGGGGGATCAGGAGCCTTCGAGCATGGGGCGGAGGGTTTCGTAGATCTGGATGACGGCGGGCCCGAGGGTGACGAGGA
>DNFG01000319.1:0-4961 GCA_003487005.1 Bryobacterales bacterium | reverse complement strand
CCTGGGCGGAGAGTTTGCGGCGGGTGCGAATATAGCGGGCGTGGCCGCGCAGGGTAGGACCGAGGCTGGAGCCGAAGCGGTCGGCATCGACGAGCATCATGGCGAGTTTTTTGAGTTCGGCTGAGTCGGTGCGGCGGCCGAGTTCGTAGAGGACTTCGGCGCGGGAGCGGCCGGCGCGGAGTTCGAGTTGAACCTGCTGGAGTTCGGAACTGATCTCGGGGTAGAGGTCGCGGAGTTCCTTGCTGGTTTCGATGAGGGCGCTGTCGAGCGACTGTCCGGCTTCGACGCTCAGAAGCATGAGATCGAGGGCGGGGGCGAGGGAGGCGTCGATGCGTTCGGCGCGTTCGCGGATCTGGAATTCGAGAATGCGTTCGGGGAGGAGGAAAGCGAATCCGCCGGCACAGATGGCGGCGAGGACGGCGAGGCTGAGGTCTTCCCGAACGAGGAGCGCCGCCCAGCCGGCGACGATGGCGACGCCGATGGCGGCGGCGGTTTTGGTGCCATTGAAGAGGCTGATGGCGTGGGGGCTGCGGTAGCCGGCGGCGATGAGTTGTTCGCGGAGGGTGCGAGCGCGGCGCCGGGGCGCGGGTGTGATCTCGCCGATGAAGAGGACGGACCGGAGCAGGGGGCTCCAGCCGGTGGCGGAGGCGGCATCGCCGACGGGTTGGGCGGCGAGGCGCCAGCGGAGCAGGAGCAGAATCGCGCCAACGCAGGCCATCACGAAGAGGAAGAAGAGAAAAGTGA
The DNA here is from genome assembly GCA_003487005.1 of Bryobacterales bacterium. GTDB lineage: Bacteria > Acidobacteriota > Terriglobia > Bryobacterales > Bryobacteraceae > PNKE01. The sequence goes on along the minus strand of DNFG01000319.1, from coordinate 4,217 downwards.
GGACGAGTTCGCTCATGACGTGGCCTTACATGCGGATGCGGGAGAGGCGCCGGATCAGGAAGTGAGCGGCAATGTTGGCGATAATTGCGCAATAGATCAGAGTCCTGCCAGTGGGGCTGGTGGTGAGGACCATGACATATTCGGGGTTGACGACGAGCATCATCAGGAGGATGCCGAGGGGGAGGAAAGTGAGGATCATGCCGGTCATCCGGCTGTGAACGGAGATGGCGCGGACTTCACTTTCGAGGACGGCGGCATCACGCATGCCTTCGCCGACCCGGGCGAGGACGTCGTTGAGACGTCCGCCGATGCGGTTCTGCATTTTAACGGCGGCGGCGAAGAGGCGGACTTCGGGGATGGGGATGCGGTTGGCCATGTTGTCGAGGGCCTGGTCCCAACTGGTGCCGAGTTTCCATTCATCGCGGGTGCGGCGCATTTCGCTGGCGAGAGGCTCGGGCTGTTCCATGCCGAGGAGTTCGATGGCGGATGCGAGGGGGTAACCGGCCTTGAGGGCGCGGGTGAGGGTATCGAGGGCTTCGGGGAACTGGCTGGAGAATTTGCGGAAGCGCTGAGCGCGGCGGCGGAGGATGAAGAAGTAGGGTGCGGAACCGGCGCCGAGGGCGCCGAGGGCGGCAACCCAGGCGGGCATCCACGAGGGCATCGAGAGAATGGAGCCGGCGAGGGCGCCGGCAAGGAGCATGCCCATGGTGACGCGGCCCGCGGACCAGTCGAGGTTGGCCTCCTCGATGTGTTTGCGGAGGGTGTGGACGTGGCCGATGCGGGCGAGGAGGCGGCCCCAAACGCGGATGGTGCTGAGCTCTTCCTCGCCTTTCAGGATGGCGGGGAGGGCGGTGATTTCGGCTTCTTCCAGGAAAGCGGGGTTGCCGCCCCGCCGGGCGCGAACATAGGAGACGGCGACGGCGAAGGAGACGGCGAGCCCGGCGGCGAGAAAGGCCGCGGCGAACATCAGGAGGAAGACGAAGACGGCGGTCATGGCGGATCAGTCGTTGGCGGGCCTGGGCGCCGTGGCGGCGGCGCGGTTCTCATACAGCGAGTTGGCGGTGATGGACACCGGGCCGTCGGTGGCTGCGTCCTCGGGGTTGCGAAGGACGAGGCGGATATTGAGGGAAGCGTCGGCAAGGCTGAGACGGTCGGCATCGCGGGGCGAAACCATCAGGGTGACGACGGGGCGGCCGGAGCGGAAGGCGTCCTGGGATCCGGCATTGAGGACTTCCACATTTTCGAGTACGCGGACGAGGCGGGCGCCGGCGGTGGAGGCACTGAGGACCTGGATATCGACGCGGCTGCCGGACTGGAGCATGGCGACGACGCCGGTGGAGTCCTTGGGATGGACAGTGACGGCGCGCATGCCGGCGGGGATCACGCGGGCAGTGCCGCCCGCGAGGCCATGGCTGGTGACCATGGCGGAAGTGAGGACCTGGCGGGCGGAAGCGCGTTCAAGGAGCGTGAGCCCGACAGCCTCTTCCACGGTCCGGATGGCGCCTTCGGGTGCCTTCCCGGCGGCGACGGGTGCGAGTTCGAGGTTTTGGGCGGTGAGCCGGACGCCGCGATCGGCCTCCCTGGCGACAACCACGACCCGGCTCTGGTCAACGGACTCACCGCCGCCGCGCAGGCGGGGGATCAGCAGTCCGTAGAAAAAGCCTGTCGCGATGAGGGCCGCGACGAAAGCCACACCCAGCAGGGGGGCGAGATTCCGCTTCATTGCATCTCCTTCCCGGAACAAGCCGGCGGCGGGGAGCGGAAGCCGCTCCCTTCCTCTGGTTTATCGGCCGGATCAGGCGCAAACCTTAGGGTGAGGGGCGAATAGACATTGGAAAAATCGGGCCGGGACTGGAGGGGGACAGCGGGAGTTCGGCTACGATAATCGGAGGCCGGGCCACGCAGGTCCGGCGGAGGGGCTGATTGACGAAACGAACGGGAAGCGTGAATCGATGGCTGGTTCCGGTCGTGGTGGCCGGGATGCTGGCTCCGGTGTGGGTTTTGAGCGGCCGCCGGGGATGGGCGGACTGGCAATCGAGGCAGGCGCGGACACCGGAGGCGCTGGAGGCGGCATGCGGCCTGGATCCGGACCGGGCGGACTGCCGGGCGGCCGTGGCCCGGGCGCGGGAGGAGCAGGCGGCCGATGCGGGACGGGAGTGGGCGCGGGTGCTGGAGTTGAATCCGAGGAGCGCGTCGTATCTGGCGCAGGCGGCGCTGTCGGCGGAGTTCCGGGGCGATTTCCGGGGGGCGGAGCGGCTGTTGTTGCAGGCTGCGCGGTATAACCGGCTGTGGCTGCCGCGCTGGTCCCTGGCGAATTTCTATTACCGGCACGGGCGGCTGGAGGAGTTCCGGCGGTGGGCAGCGCTGGCGTTTGAGCGGGCCTACGGGGACCGGACGGCGCTTTTCCGGTTATGCCGGGCGGCGGGGGTGGAGGACCGGGCGATGCTGGAGGAGATGCTGGGGGCGGACGCGGAAAATCTGGGGGCTTGGGTAGGGTATCTGGCGGCGGAAGGGCCGGTGGAGGCGTTGCCGGCGGCGGCGGTCAATTACATCGAGGCGGCGGCGGCAGGGACGGGGGAGGCGGCGGTACCGAGGGTGAATGGGGCGATCCGGGCGCTGTTGCGGGCGGGTCACGGGAGGGAAGCAGCAGAATTGTGGACGGCAATGTCGCGGCGGCGGTTGATCCCCTACCCGGAGTGGAACGAGGCGGCGCCGCTGGTGAACGCGGAATTTCTACGGCCGGTTCCGGGGCCGGGTCTGGACTGGGCGGTGGCGCGCGGACCGGGATTCGAGGTGTTTCCGGGCGTCCCGGCAGGGGGAATCAAGGTGACGTTCAGCGGGCGGCAACCGGAGCGGGTGGAGTTACTGGCGCAGGAGGTCTTGCTGAGAGGGGGGCAGGCGTGGCGGCTGGAGTTCGAGTACCAGACGCCGGGGATTGGGGACGGGGCGACTTCTCTGGGATGGCGGCTGGGGGGCATGGAAGCCGGGCAAGGACGGCTGTCCTCGGAAGAGTGGACGCGGGGGGAGGCGGTTTGGGAAGTGCCGGCGGGGTTGCAGGTTCTGCGGTTGGCGTTGTGGTCGGAGCGCCCTCGGGGGCAAGTTCGGCATGAAGGGGAGTTGCGGCTGCGAGGGGTGTCGTTGCGGCCGGTCGAGGGGGGACGGTGAAGGGCGAGGGATTGAACCGGTGGGCGGCCTGGGCGCTGGGGGTGTTGCTGGCGGCGGGCGTACTGACGGTGTGGATTCCGGCGGTGTGGCCGGCGGCGGTGTTTCAGGCGGGGGTGATGGCGGTGGCGATGGTGTACTGCTTCGGGCATGCCTGGACCGGCGGCGGATGGCGGTTTCCGGGATGGCTGGTGGCGCTGGGGCTGATCCCGGGGTGGGCGGCGGTCCAATGGGGGGCCGGCTGGACGCTGGACCGCTGGGCGACGGCCGGGAAGGTGACGGAATGGACGGCGACGGTGGCGGCGGCGTTCGTTCTGGTGCAGGTGGCAGGAGACCGGCGGGTGCGCGAGGGGTTGCTGACGGGGTTGCTGGTGTTTTCGACGGTTCTGGCGGTGCAGGCGTTGTTGCAGACGTTCACGAGCGGCGGGCGGGTGTTCTGGCTGTTCGAGAGCGGCTACGAAGACAATGTCCTGGGGCCGTTTGTCTATCACAACAAGTACGCGCAGTTTGTGGAACTGGTGTTTCCTCTGGCGTTGTGGCGGGCGCTGACGCGGCGGGGCCAGGGTCCGCTGTGGCTGGTGGCGGCGGCGATTCTGTTCGCCGGGGCGGTGGCGGGGGCGTCGCGGTCGGGGTTTGCGATTCTGCTGCTCGAGTTGCCGGTGGTGCTGTTGCTGGCGTGGCGGCGGGAGGCGATTTCGGGGCGGGCGGCGGGGTGGGCCTCGGCGCAGGCGGCGGGATTGCTGGCCATTTGGGGTTTTGTGGCGGGTTTCGAGACGTTGTGGCTCCGATTAACGGGGATCGACCCGCTGGCGGACCTGCGCTGGCCGTTGATGCGGTCCACGTGGGAGATGGCGATGGCTCATCCGTGGACGGGGGCGGGTTTGGGGGCGTGGCCGGCGGTGTACCCGGAGTTTGCACGGTTTGACACGGGTTTATTTGCCAATCAGGCGCATTGCGACTGGCTGCAGTGGGCGGCGGAGCAGCAGCAGATCGGTCGGCAGGCCAGGTAGGCGGCGTGCGGGCCGCCGGCGCCCATGGGCACGCCGAAGCGCTGG
>DNFG01000060.1:566-11155 GCA_003487005.1 Bryobacterales bacterium | reverse complement strand
TCCACCCTCTTTCCCCACCCGACGCTCTCCCGATCTGACTGAGATGGAACCTCGCGAGAGCGGGATGGACGCTGTGTTGCGGCGTTCGCTGGCCGGACCGGCGCCGAGCCTGCCGCCGGAGTTCGACCGGCGGGTGCTGCGTGAACTGCGGCGGAGTTCGCAGGGGGCGGGCCGGCGTGGCCGGATTCTGCTCGCCAGTTACGGGGTAGTATCGGCAATCACCTCGGCGGTGGTAATGGGAGCGGAGGGGATTGGGTGGGAGGCAATTGTGGTGGTGGTGCTTTCGGCGGTGGCGTTGGTAGCGGCGGGGCCTCTGGCGCGGGGACTGGCGCGGCGCGGCGCGGGGGCCGCTATGGTTCCAGGTAGACGTTGAATTCGGCGATGCGGGGCGGGGCGAGTTGGGCTTCGATGATAAGGCGGACGGCGTCGGCGGTGATGGGGTCGAAGAGGTCGATCTTCTTGTGGCCGATGGTGGAGCCCCGGGCGATGGTTTTCCACTGGCCGTTCTGGCGGGCTTCGATGCGGTAGCGGCGGACGCGCTGGCCCTCGGCGAGGTATTCCTGGATGACGGCGCGGTCGAAGCGGGCGCCGGGCTTGAGTTGGAGGACGGGGTTGCCCTCGAACCAGGTTTCGGGGTCGCCGTCGGTGACCTGGCCGCCCTGGGGGTTGACGGGTTTCTGGTAGGTGTTACGGATCCAGGCGCCGAATTCGGCGAGGCGGGCGACATCGACTTCGGGCATCAGGCCGCGGTTGTCGGGGGCGAGGCCGAGGACGAGTTGGGCGCCGCGGCCGGCGGTCTTGTGGTACATGTCCTTGAGTTCATCGAGGGATTTGAGGCGGGATTCGGCGTTAGGGTGCCAGAACCAGTGGCCTTTGCGGAGGGGGGTATCGGCTTCGGCGGGGCGCCAGCGGAGGACTTCGTAGCCGTCGATGACGTTCCAGTTTTCCTCGGGGGCATAGCCGGCTTCGTTGCCGACCCAGCGGATGTCGGCGTGAGGGAGGAGGTCGAGGGAGGCGAAGATGAGGGCGTTGGGCTGGTAGGTGCGGAGTTGGCGGATGTAGCGGCGGAAGTCGTAGACATGGCCCTCGGAGCCGGCGCCGTCGAGCCAGAATTCGGTGATGGGGCCGTAGCGGGAGGCGAGTTCGGTGATTTGACGGGTGTAGTAGTCGTCGTAGGCTTTGTTGTCGCTGTAGGCGGGGGCGTTGCGATCCCAGGGGGAGAGGTAGACGCCGAACTGGAGGCCATGTTTCTGGCATGCATCCGAAACCTGACGGAGCACGTCTTTCTTGTACGGACTGGCGGCCACGGTGTATTTGGTGTGGCGCGAGGGCCAGAGACAGAACCCGTCATGATGTTTCGCGACCATGATCAGATAGCGTGCGCCGGCGGCTTTGGCGGCGGTGACCCACTGTTCGGCGTCGAGCGCGGTGGGATTGAAGACATCGGGGGAGGCCGTGCCGTCGCCCCATTCGCGGTCGAGGAAGGTATTGGTGCCGAAGTGGATCAGGACGCCGAATTCGAGTTGTTGCCAGGCGATTTGCTGGGGGGAGGGGCGGACGTCCACCACATTCTGGGCGAAGGCGAGGAGGGGCAGGAGGGCGAGGGTCCAGCGAAGCATAGCCGGATTGTATCCCGATTGCAGGGCAAGGGATGGCTTTGGCAGACTGGAGCGATGCGAATCGTCCTTGGACTGGCGGCGGCACTGCTGATGGGCGGAATGCCGCTGCTGGCGCAGGAGGAGAGGCTATTGTACGGGGCGGACTGGCGATTTGCGCGCGCGGGGGAGGTGGAGTTGCACTGGGCGGGGCCGCGCCAGAGCGACATGACGTTGAAAACGTTGGGTTTGGTGGGGAAGTTGTACAAGGTGGACGATGTGTACCGGGCGACGTTCGACCCGGGGTGGTGCGCGTTGACGCTGAATCTGGACGCGCAGGAGGGGCGGCGGCACCGGGTGACGCAGGTGACGTACGATCGTGGCGGGCGGAAGGTGAGCTACATCGAACGGGATGTGCACAAGAACGAGGTGGTCCGGCGAAATGAAATGGACACGCCGGAATGCGTTCACGAGGTGACCGGGGCGCTGCAGAGGTTGCGGGAACTGCTGCCGGCGCCGGGGACGCGTTTGCAGTTGCCGGTTTCGGACGGGAAGAAGATGGTGTCGGCGCGGGTGGAGTCGCTGGCGCGGGAGAAGGTGAAAGTGCCATTGGGGGAGTTCAGCACGATCAAGTACGAGGCGTTTCTGTTCAACGATGTGCTGTACCGGCGCAAGGGGCGGCTGTTTGTATGGCTGACGGACGATGACCGGAGGCTGCCGGTGCAGATCCGGATTCAGTTGCCGTTTTACATCGGGACGGTGACGCTGAGGCTGGAGCGGGACGGGGTGGCTTCAGGCGACCGCGCGGGTGGGCAGGTCGTCCCGCAGGAAGGTGGTTTGAACGGGGCGATTGGCGCGAAAGGCGGCGAGTTCGGCCGGGTAGCGGCGGATGAGCGGGGCGGGGGCCAGTAGGGGGGCGGCGCCGAGCATTTCCTGGAGTTGGAGGGCGTTGACGAGGGCCTGGTCGGGGCCGGGATTGGCGGTGACGACGAGGGTCCGGGAGGCGTGGCCGGCGAGGCGGCGAATGCGGGGGAGCCAGTCTTCGAGTTCGTCGAGGGAGTAGAGGTAGTGGCGGGCGGCGGGCCCGGAGCGGCCATGGAGGCGGACCACGGCGAGGCCGGAGGTCAACAGGGCGGTTGGGGGCGTGGCGCGGAAGGATTGGGGCTGATCGACATTGACGAAGGCGAGGTGGTAGTCGATCAAGGTGCCGCGCGCTTCTTCGCCGAGCCAGCTATCATGGCGGAATTCGGCGGCGAGAGGGAATTCGCGGAAGGCTCGGCGGAGTTCGATGAGGAAGGCGCGGTTTTCGGTGGTGAAACGAAAGGCCCAGGGGAACTGAAGGATCAGGGCGCCGAGACGCCGGGCGCGGAGCAGGGGAAGGAGACCGGCTTTCCAGGCGGCGATGGCGGCGGGGTCGAGGAGGCGGTCGTGGGTGAAGCGGCGGCCGAGGAGGGCGGTGAAGAGGAGGCGGGGGTTGGCGGCTGCTTTGCGGGCGTAGAGGGCTGCGATTTCAGGTTTAAGTGGTTGGTGGAAAGTGGACGCGATCTCCGCGAGGCTGGCGAAGGCGACGAGGGGGTCGAGCGCGTGGGCGCCGCGGGGAGTGACGGTGGAAGAAACCGCTGCGAGAGCGGGGCCGATATGGAGGGATTCGGGAAGAGGCATGGCAGCCGTTTCGCCCTTTCTTCGATACCAGAATAGAACAAAAGGCGAAGAGATGCAAGGGAAAAGTTCCGATGTAACCTTTTGGGGCTTCGGAGCGCTACATCATTAATCCCCGTTACGGAGAGTGGGGGCTCGGCTCGACACCCGAAGTGAGCCCCTGCCCTTCGCCGCCCGGCCGGCGCCGGCCGGGCACACACAGCAGGCAGGTGGAGAGCCCGTCCCTCTGCGCCAGCCTCCATGTCTGCCGGACTCCGGCGCTGTGGGCGCCTCCTGCCCCCAACGGGGATTGGGAGGAATGCTTCCTGTCGCTCCGCCCCGAAACGCCTGTCTGGACGCTCGCGCCTTCACCTACAATGGCCTGTATGCTTCGCTGCTTCCTTGCTCTCTGCGCACTCCCCCTTCTCGCCCAACAGAACCAGGCTCCCGCCCCCAAGACCCCTGACGAAACCCCCGTCGTCCGCCAGCACGAGATCACCCTCAAGGGGCGCACACTCAAGTACACCACGACCACGGGCCTGATGCCGATTCGCAATGCCGAGGGCGTCACCGAAGCTCATATCTTCTACATGGCCTACACCCTCGATGGCGTCACGGACCCCGCCAAACGCCGCCTCATGTTCAGCTTCAATGGCGGCCCGGGCTCGTCGTCGGTCTGGCTCCATCTCGGCGCTCTCGGCCCCAAACGCGCCAAAATGCTTGATGACGGGGCACTTCCCGCCGCCCCTTACCAGCTCGTCCCGAATGAAGAGACCTGGCTGGACGAAACTGACATTGTGTTCATCGACCCCGTGGGTACGGGCTATTCCCGGGCTGTCAAACCCGACCTCCTTGCCAAATTCACCTCCCGCAATGGCGATATTCAGAGCGTCGGCGAGTTCATCCGCCTGTATCTGACGCGCCACAAGCGCTGGCTGTCTCCTCTCTTCCTTGTGGGCGAAAGTTATGGGACCACCCGCGCCGCCGGGCTTGCCGGCCACCTCATTGACAGAGGGATCGCCTTCAACGGCATTGCGCTGGTCTCGACGATCCTGAACTTCCAGACGGCCCGCTTCACCTCTGGAAATGACCTCCCCTATCCTCTGATCCTTCCTACGTACACGGCCACGGCCCACTACCACAAACGCCTTCCCGCCAACCTCCAGCGCCGGCCCCTGCGAGACCTTCTCAAGGAAGTCGAAAAGTGGGCGCTTGGTCCCTATTCCGAAGCGCTGGCGAAAGGGGATGCCCTCACTCCCGCCGAACGCCAGTCCACCGCGGCCCAACTCGCCGCGTACACCGGCCTTGATGCCAAATTCGTGGACCAGGGCGAACTTCGCATCTCCCTGCCCTACTTCAACCGGGCGCTGCTGCGCGACCGCAACCTGCTCGTGGGCCGCCTCGATTCGCGCCTCACCGGACCCGGCCCCCGTTCGCTCGCCGCCACCTACGAGTTCGACCCCTCGATGTCGGCTATCCGGCCCCCCTATACCGCGGCCTTCAATCACTATGTGCGTGCCGAACTTGGCTATGAATCCGATGTTGAGTACCACATCCTCGGCGGGGGCATCCAGCGCTGGAACTCCAATTCCGAAGGCGAGTATGTCAATGTCTCCGACGCTCTTCGAGCCGCCTTCGCCCGCAACCCCCACATGAAGGTCTATCTCGGCGCCGGCTTCTATGACATGGCCACCCCGTACTTCGCGGCCTATTACACGCTCGACCACATGGGCCTCGCCCCCGAGGTGAAAGCCAATATCCGCATTCACGAATACGAAGCGGGCCACATGTATTACATCCACCTGCCGGCGCTCGCGGCCACGAAGAGAGACGCTACAGCGTTTCTGCAGTGGGCCGCGCCGCTGCAGTGATCTCTGATACCGTAACTGCCATGAAGCCGATTCTCGCCTTCTTTCTCCTGGCGGCCGCCGCCTTCGCCCAGCCGAAACCGCATGTCGTTTTCGTCCTCGGTGACCACGAATATTCGGGCGAACAAACTCTGCCCCTGATCGCCGCCGCCCTCGAGAAGGACTACGGCCTCCGCTGCACCATTCTGAAATCCGCCCCCGACCAGAACGGGGAAACCGATATCCCCGGCCTCGATGCGCTCAAAACCGCCGATCTCGCGGTTTTCTATCTCCGGTGGCGTCAACTTCCCGCCGAACAGTTGGCCCACATCGACGCTTACGTCAAATCCGGCAAGCCCCTTGTGGGCTTCCGCACCTCGACTCACTCGTTCAACTACCCGAAGGACCACCCCCTCATTGCCTGGAACGGCTGGGCGTCCGAAGCGTTCGGCGCGCCTCCCGGCTGGGGGGCCGACGGTCACACCCACTACGGCCACAAATCCACCACCGACGTCAAAGCCGCCTCCGAGCACCCGATTCTGACCGGTGTGGACCGCGAATTCCATGTCCGTAGCTGGCTCTATCGAGTGGAACCCAAATGGCCCGCCGCCGATGCCCAGGTGTTGCTGATGGGCACCGCCCGCGAACCGAGCAGACCCGCCAACCCCAATCCCGTCGCCTGGACCTGGATCAACCCCCACAAAGGCCGAGTCTTCTTTACGACGCTCGGTCATCCCGAGGATTTCTCCCTCGAAGCCATGCAACGGCTCACGATCAATGGCATCCACTGGGCTCTCGGCCGGCCTGTTCCGGTCTGGAAGGGCAAACTCGACATCAATGTCCCCTACCGCGGCATTGTGAAGGTACAATAGCGCCATGCTCAGCCGCATTTTCCTCGTCCTGACGCTCGCCGCGGGCCTTGCTCTCGCCGACGAGAAATCCATCGAAACCGCCGAACGCGCCTGGGCCTCCGGCGTGACCGGCAAGAATTACCCGGTCCTCGAGAAGGTTCTCGCCAACGACCTGATCTACTCCCATTCGAACGGCCTCGTCGATACCAAGAAGTCATACATCGACGCGCTCAAGACTGGAAAAGCCGAGTACTACCAGATCAACTACGAGTCCATCCGCGTCAAAATGCTCGATGCGAACACGGCCATGGCCTTCTGCCGGGCGTTCTTCCAGACCAAGGCGGCCGATGGTTCAAAGCAGGAGATGGTCCTCGCCTTCCTTCACGTCTTCCGCAAGAACGGCAACGACTGGCAACTGGTCGGCCACCAGTCCGCGCGCATGCCCGCGAAGTAACCCGGCGGCGGCAGTAGTGTAATAATATACACTAATGCCGCCTGCCGCCCTCCATCTGCATTCGTGGTTCTCCCTGCTCGACAGCACGCTGTCGATTGATGCTCTCGTTGCCTCTGCCGTCCGCCACAACTACCCCGCCGCCGCGCTCACCGACCGTGACACTCTCGCGGGAGCCATCGAGTTCTGGAAGAAGGCCCGCGCCGCGGGCATCCACCCCGTCATCGGTTCGGAAGTCACCTGCGCGGATGGGACATCGCTCGTCCTTCTCGTTGAAAACGCAGAGGGTTACCGCCAGCTCTGCCGCCTGCTGACGGCCCGCGTGGAGCACCCGGATGGCCTCCCGATCGAGGTGTTTGCCGCACATTCCGCCGGCCTGATCTGCCTGGCCGGACCCCGTTCGGCGGTTGCTCAGGCGCTTCGGCGGAATCAGCCAGCCGAACCGCTTGTCACCCAACTCCGGGAGATTTACGGGCGCAATCTGGCGCTGTCGATCGCCCCCCATCACGACGACGACCTCCGGATCGCGCGCCTGTTCGCCGATCTCGCGCGCCGCCACCGGATTCCGTTGACCGCCGCCGCGGATACCCACTACCTCGCGCCCGGCGACCGCCTCCGCTTCGACGTCCTCCAGAGCATCCGGACACTGACCCTGCTGAATCAGGCGCACCCGGCCAAGCTGCCTCCGGGGCGCTACCACTTCCACTCGCCCGAGGAGCTTGAGCGGTACTTTGGCGGGCTTCCGCAGGCGCTGGCGAACTCGCTGCGCATTGCCGAGCGCTGCCAGTTTGATTTCGACCTCGGCGACATCCATTTTCCGGCGTTTCCCTGCGCGGACCCGCTGGCGCTGCTGCGCCAGAAGACCGAAGACGGGCTCCGGCGGCGTTATGGAGCCATGCCGAAGGCGGAAGTCCGCGAACGGCTGACGCGGGAGATGGCTGTGATCGAGGAGGTCGGTTATGCCGAGTATTTTCTGGTGTTTGCCGATCTGGTGGAGTGGGCGAACGGGCGGGGGATTGCGACGCTGGCGCGCGGTTCGGCGGCGGGGAGCCTGGTTTGCTACCTGCTTGGGATTTCGAATGTCTGCCCGTTCCGGTTTGGCCTCTGTTTCGAGCGGTTTCTGAACCGGGAGCGGATGCAGTTCGCGAAACTGGCGGACATTGACCTGGACCTGCCCTGGGACCGGCGCGACGAGGTGGTCCAGCACGTGTTTGAGCGTTATGGCGAGGGTCACGTCGCCATGATTGGGGCGCTGCACACGTTTCAGGGGCGCTCGGCGGTGGCGGAGATCGCGAAGGTGTATGGCATTCCGGAGCGGGAGGCGCGCCGGTTCACGGCGCGGTTGCCGCATTACACGGGCGATGCGCGGGAGGCGTTCGAGACGATGCCGGAATGCCGGGATCTGCCGATGCACGAGGAGCCATACCGGACGGTGCTGGCCCTGGCGGGGCAGTTTGACGGGATTCCGCGGCATTTCGCGATGCATCCTTGCGGGCTGGTGATCAGCGGGCGTCCGCTGGCTGACCGGCTACCGCTGTTCGAGAGCGCGAAGGGGTTGCTGACGACGCACTACACGATGGACGACGTGGAGGAACTGGGGCTGCTGAAGCTGGACCTGCTGGGCCAGGCGGGGCTGACGGTGCTGCGGGAGACGCTGGACACGATTGAAGAGGCGGGCCTGCCGCGCCCGTCGCTGGAGCAGGTGGACTGGACGGACGCGCCGACGTGGGAGATGATCGCCTCGGGCCGGGCGCGGGGGGTGTTTCACATTGAATCGCCGGCGATGACGAGCCTGCTGGTGATGACGAACTGCCGGGATATTGATTGCCTGACGGCGGTGGAGTCGATTATCCGTCCGGGGGCGGCGAATGAAGGGAAGAAGCGGGAGTTTGCGCGGCGGTATCAGGGTCTGGAGCCGCCTTCGTTCGCGCATCCGTCGCTGGAACCGCTGCTGGCGGACACGTACGGGCTGATGGCGTTCGAGGAGCACATTCTGCTGGTGGCGAATGGCTTTGCGGGGATGCCGTGGGGGATGGCGGACCTGCTGCGGCGGGCGCTGGTGAAGAACAAGGACCGGGCGCGGATCGAGGCGTTGGGGGAGACTTTCCGTGAGCACGCGCGTCAACTTGGGCGCACGGAGGCCGAAATTGAGGCAGTTTGGGGGCTTTTGCACGATTTTGCGGGTTATATGTTCAACAAGGCGCACTCGGCGGCTTACGCGGTGGAGGCGTTTCAGGGGGCGTGGCTGAAGACGCGGTACCCGGTGGAGTTTCTGGCTTCGGTGCTGACGTCGCGCCGGGGATTTTACCGCCCGCTGCTTTATGTCCTGGAGGCGCTGCGGGCGGGAGCGCGATTTCTGCCGCCGTGCCTGCATTTGTCGGACCCGCGGCGTTTTCTGGTGAAAGAGGGGGCGATCCGGCTGCCTTTGGACCAGGTCCGGGGGCTGACGCAGGGGACGCTGGACCGGATTCTGCGGCACCGGCCGTTTGCCGAACTGGGGGATTTCTTCCGGCTGGGGCAGCCATCGCGGGCGGAGTGGCTGAACCTGTTGAAGGCGGGGGCGCTGGACGTGTTTGGGGAGCCGCGGGGGCGGTTGTTCTGGCGGTTGCAGAGGCTGGCGGCGGTGGCGGAGCGGGGGCGGGGGGCGCCGGCATTCGCGCCGGATCTGCCGGAGTCGTTCGCGGTTTCGCCGGAGGCGTGTGCCCGCTGGGAGACGGAGGTGCTGGGGTTTCCGGTATCGCTGCACCCGCTGGCGGCGACGGGGCCGCGGATCGCCTGGGACCGGTATCTGTCCACGGCGCAGTTGGAGCGGGAACAACAGCGCTGGTATGGGCAGACGGTCCGGGTTTGCGGGCTGATCGTGGCGGACCGGCATCACACGACGGCATCGGGGCCGATGAAATTCCTGACCCTGGCGGACTGGACGGGTTTCGTGGAGGTTTCGCTGTTCAGCCGGGTGTATCAGGATTACGGGCATTTGACGGTGCAGCCGGTGGTGGCGGTGGAAGCGCAGGTGGATCCATTCGACAACCGCCGGGGGTTTGCGCTGAACGCCTCGCGGCTGTTCCCGGTGCCCGCCTGACCATATACAATGTGAAGCGACTGAAGGAGACTTATGCGCTTCGCTATTCTTTCACTGCTGGCTCTGCCGCTGTTCGCGCAGGGCATTCCCGGGGGGTTCACCCCGATCTTCAACGGCCGGGACACGACCGGGTGGCACATCAGTGAGGTGAACCACCACGGCGACACGCGCGCGTGGAGCGTGAAGGATGGCGTGTTGATGGTGACGCAGGACAAGCCGGGCAACGGGGGGATTCTGCTGACGGACAAGCAGTACCGGAATTTCGAGGTATCGATCGAGATCAACCCGGATTTCGGGTGTGACGGGGGTCTGTTTTTGCGGTCGAACGAGAAGGGGCAGGGGTATCAGGTGATGATCGACTACCTGGAAGGCGGCTCGGTGGGCGGGATTTACGGAGAAGGGTTGAAGGGGGTGAAGCCGGACAACGAGAAGGCGCGGCAGTGGCAGACGTTCTGGAAGAAGGGCGAGTGGAACCACATCCGGGCGCGGATCACGGGGGATGTGCCGTTGATTCAGGTGTGGCTGAACGGGGAGCAGATCGTGAACTGGCAGTCGCCGGAGAACCATCTGATTGACGGGGCAACGTCGGGGATGATCGCGGTGCAGGCGCATCGCAGCGACCCGAACAATCCGAAGTCGCGGTGGACGCCGGGCGGGTTCCACCGGTTCCGGAACATCGCGGTGAAGGAGTTGGAGCCGTGATGACGCGGCGGACTGCCGCGCGGGCGGCGGCGATGACAGCGGTGTCGTACTCGCGCGTGCTGGGGGCGAATGAGCGGATCGGACTGGGGCTGATCGGCGCGGGCGGGCGGGGCCAGTATGTGATGACGCTGTTCCAGCGGGACAGCGCGGTGGATGTCCGGGCGGTTTGTGATGTGTACGCGGTGAAGACGGACGCGGCGCAGCAGAAGGCGCCGGGGGCGCGGGCGTTCGTCCATCACGAGAGGCTGCTGGAGATGAAGGAAGTGGACATGGTGCTGGTGGGATCGCCGGACCACTGGCACAAGGACCACTCGGTGGACGCGATGGCGGCGGGGAAGGATGTTTACGTGGAGAAGCCGCTGTGCCGGTTGCGCGAAGAGGCGGCGGAGATGGTGAAGGCGGCGCGGGTTTACGGGCGGGTGT
>DNFG01000060.1:0-250 GCA_003487005.1 Bryobacterales bacterium | reverse complement strand
GTGTATGAAGAGGCGCGGGAGAAGTATCTGAAATCGGGGTTGGTGGGCCGGGTGGCGCACATTGATTGTGTGTGGCACAGCGGGGCACCGCGGCCGCTGCCGACGACGCCGGCGGTACAGCCGTCGAACCTGGACTGGGTCCGGTTTCTGGGTCCGGTGAAATACCGGGACTGGACGCCGGCGCAGTATCTCAATTTTCGCGCCTTTTTGGACTTCAACGGCGGGAAAATGACGGATTTCGGCCATCACT
>DNFG01000416.1:509-11798 GCA_003487005.1 Bryobacterales bacterium | reverse complement strand
AATTGCGGCCCGCGGGCCGCAATTTGACGTGGGCCTGCCGCCGTCCCATGAATTCCGCCAGCAACGCATTACGCGCCTTCTGGAACTCCTTCTGCCTCGCCGGTGCCTCGAGCACCCGCGTCAGCCGCCGGTGGAACCGCCACGGCCGCTCCTGCCTCGCCTTTGCTGTCCGCGTCGCCAAAACACGGTCCGTTTCGCGGTAAAACGCGCCCAACTCTCCTAAAAACTGGGGAGAACAGCCGAATTCATCCACCAGGCGGGTCATCATTCCGCGGATCTCGGCCGCTTCGGTGAAGCTCTTCCAGTCCAGCGTCCGGCCGAACAGGTCGATCAGATCCCGGCCCGCCGACTTGGCCACCTCCAGGCGCTGTCCGGCCTCGGCCAGCACGGCCACGGCCGGAGCGCCATCGCTCGGCGCGAGCGCGATCGCCATGGAGAGCGTCTTGCCTTCGGGTCCCGGGTAGTCCTTCAGAAACTCCTCGGCCGACATCTTGAACAGCCGCTCCATCTCGCGCGCGAAGCCCGGAAGCACATCCCACGAGCCGGCCACCGCGAAATCATCGCCGCCCGTGTACAGCACGGTCACCTTCTGCCAGTACTCGCCCTGAGAGCACAAAACCTGCACTTCACCCGAGAAGAACTGCCGGTAGAACATCGATACCTGCAAGTGTTCTTCGATCGTGGACGCCCGCCGCAGACGCGCCTCGAACCGGTCCACGTCACCGCGGAGCACGCCCCAGACCGGCCGTCCCGCCGCCCGCGACGCCAGTTCCGAGGGAGAAGCCGCGCCTTCGCCTCCAGCCGCCGGAGCGGCATGATGGGCCAGGGGCAGCACTTCCTCGCCCGCTTCCAGCAGCAGCGGACCCTCGCCCGACCACCGGGACGCCAGCGATCCCGGCAGATCCCGGAATAACTGCCCGTAATCGACTTCTGCCGGCGTCTCCGCCAGCGGTCCGAAGGCCGTCGCGGGATCCAGTGCATTCAGGCCGCGCCAGCGGGCCATGCCTTCCTGCAAACGTTTGCGGACATCCGTCCACCCGCCCAGGTTTTCGGTGGCCGCCCAGGCCAGACGCAGCGTCCCGTTGGTGGCCTTCTGCAGCCGGGTCGTCACTTCCACCAGAAACGCGTGGGCCGCGGGCAGACTCTCGTCCGTCAGCACCACCAGAAATTGACCTGCGCCGCTCGATCCCAACAGTTGGCGCGACAAACCCAGCCGGTCCAGCAGTGTGCGCGGGATCGTTTCCGCCATCAGGGAGGTGTAGAGACACCGTCCCGCCAGATCGGAGAATTCGTCGCCCGCCTGCTGAATGAAGGGGTCGATGCCGAGGAGTTTGCCTTGTAAGAAAACCTGCACTGCGTCAGCCTTGGTCCAAGTCCAATCCTTGAATCTATCACAGCAGTGGAGCGCCGCTCTCAGGTGCGGAGACGCGTCAACAAGTACGCGCCCACGAGAGTGAACAGCGCATTGGGCGACCACGCCGCCAACTGCGGCGGCAATTGTCCCGCGTTGCCCAACTGCTCGAATAGCGAATTCGCCACGAAATAGAGGATCGCCACCCCGAAACTCACGCCCACGCCCATCATCGCCCCCCGGCTTCCGGTCAGAAACGCGAACGGCGCCGCCAGCAGCGCCATGATGAATACAAACAGCGGCGCGGCGAATTTCTTGTGCAACTGTACCTGCAGCGGCAGCGTGTTGAACCCGCTCTGCTGCAGCTCGCCGATGTAGTCCCGCAATTGCGCGTAATCCATCTGTTTGTAACTGCGCACCTCTTTCTGGAAGTACGCCGGCGCCTCGTCAACCTCCGCGAAGGTCGCTGTCTCGCCCTGAAAATTGCGGTACCGGTCCTCGCCGTCCCGGACGTCGCGCGCCCAGCCATTCTGGAAGACCCACGTACTCAGCCTCGGCTCCCAGCGTGCGCTCTCCGCGAAGATGTGCCGGTGCAGGCGCATGGGCCCAGTCTCGTACTCATACACGCTGACCCCGCCCAGAATTCCCTGGTCCGGCTCGAAAAACCGGTAGTAGAAAATCCGCTTCCCCGCGCCATGAATCCATTTCCGGTCGGGGCTCAAATAGGTCTGCGCCGGCCGCCCCTTGATCTTGTCCCGGAGCGCGTCCTGGATGATGTTGGCGCGCGTCACAATCGCGTAGTCGAACACGAACAGCATCCCGCTCAGCGCCAGGCTTGCCACGAACACCGGCAGCGCCAGGCGGTGCAGGCTCACCCCGCAGGCCTTGAACGCGGTAATCTCGTTGTTCTTTGCCAGCACGCCGAAAGTCACGAGCACCCCCACCAGCGCGCTCACCGGCGCCGCGTCGTAGATCAGTTTCGGAGCCAGAAACACCAGATACCGCAGCAACTCCCCCATTGGAATGTTGTTCTTGAACGTGTCCCCCAGCAATTCAAAGAAATTGAAGACCTCCGTCAGCAGGACGAAACTCGCCAGCAGCGTCAGGAAATAGAACACGAACCCCGACAGGACGAATGTGTCAATCACCTGCGGCAGGATGAAGTAGCGCCGGCCCCCGCCCAGTACTGGAATCCGCGCTCCTCCGCCGTTGCGCAGAGCCCCCCGAAGCCGCTCCCAGTGATACAACACCCATCCGCGCACCCATTCCACCACATCCGCGTCGCCCGGCCGCTCCAGCCTGGCCAGCAGCAGAATCGCCAGCAGCCCGAAGCCCGCGTTGGGCAGCCACACCGCCGCCTCCGCCGCAATCCGGCCTTCGCGCGCCAGCCCGATCAGGCTCACCAGCGACATGTAATACAGGAACGCAAAGGACACCGTGATGACCAGAGCGGCCGACTTGCCTCCCTTGCGCGACGACACCCCCAGCGGCATCCCGCACAGAGCCAGCAAGAGCGACGCCAGCGGCAGCGCGAACCGCTGGTTCAGTTCGATCCGCGCCTCGAGTGCCGGGTCCGGCTCCCGCCACAAGTCCAGCGTCGGCGTCGCACTGTAGAGCTTCGCGCGCACTTCCCCTCGTGGCCGCCCCTCCAGCACCTGCTCCCGCGTCGGCGACGAGACCTTGTGATAGCTCTGGGGATCCGGTCCCGCTTCGTATGTGCTGCTCCTCAGCAGCGACATCTGCAAGCGGTTGTTCTCCGGGTCCGGCACCACCACCGCCTCGCTCGCCAGTGTCACGCTCGGTCCCGCGCCCCGCTCTGTCGCCGCGCTCTGCCTCTGCTCCGGGGGCGTCAGATCGGCCAGCAGCACGTTGCTCCACCGGACCGGCTGTCCCGGCAGCACGTCCTCCACGAACAACACCTTGTTCGGAAAACTCTCGTCAAATACCCGGGGCTGAATCTCCGCGGTCAACTGCGCCGCGCCCATCCGGTTGATCACCCGGATCGTCTCCAGGTTCGCCCACGGCGTGATCCAGAGCGAACATGCGCCTGTCACCACCATCGCCGCCAGCGCGAACGCCGTCACCGGCCGGGCCAACCGCCGCGCCGGCACCCCCGCCGCCCGCAGCGCCGTCACTTCCCCGTCACTCGACATCCGCGAGAGCGCGATCAGAGTCCCCGCCGCCGCCCCCAGTGGTAGCGTCAGCGGCATCGTCGCCGGCAACAGCAACAGAAACAGGTACCCCACCGTCTCCGGCGTCGCGCTGCTATTTACCAGAATTGAAAAAAGCTGACTCGCCTTCTGCAGGAACAGGACGAAAATGAACAGCAGCGACCCCAGCGCCGCGCTCGCCGCGATTTCGACAAACAGGACTCTCGACAGAATCCCCACGCCGCAAGGCCTCAGCCCGCCGTCGCCGGCGGCGGAACCAGCGGCCGGTCCGGAAACTCCTCTTCGATCGCCTCCAGTTCCAGTTCCTCGAACAACAGGCCCGGCGCCACCACCGAACAGCCCACCACGTAAGACCCCGCGCCCATCAGCGCCAGGGGCAGACCGTTATCGACATAGTGATACGCCGCCCGCTCCGCCGACGCCGCCACGATGTCCCGGAACGACCGCGTCGTCAGCCCCCGGAATCGCAAGCCCCTCACCAGTTCCTCCCGTCCGTCCGGGGTCACCCGGTAAATCCCCAGCGGCAACGAAATCGCCCGGCCGCCGCCGCCGCGTGCCACCCGCTGGCCCAATCGCCGCAAATCGTCCAGCGATCCCGCCGACGGGAAATCCATCTTCCTCACCAGCAGCCCGAACTCCTTTTGCTGGTCCCGCACCATCGTCAACAGCCGCCCGCGCAACTCTCCCAGCGGCACGCTCTCCGCCGCTTCCACAAACAAATTGCTCGGCCGCGGCATCTTCACGCCCAACGCCCCCGGCAGCCGAGCCCGGCCATTCGACCCCGCCACGCCCCGTACCGGCTGACGCGTCGTCAGCAGCGTCTTCAAAACGCCCTTCTCGATCACCGTCAATCTCTCCGGACGGACACCCTCCAAATCGGCTTCGTAATGGCCCGCCAGCGCCGTGCCTTCCCACTCCCGCGCCTCGGGATCATCAATCACCGACAGCCACTCCGGCAAAACCCGGGAATTGATGCGTGATTCGTACTCGCCCGTCGCAAACGGCAGCGTCCGGCCAGGTTCAGCCACTGGCCGCCGCGTTGCGCACAACTGCGACCCCAGAACCTCCCCCACCAACTGCGCCGCCGCCCTCGGCTCAAACAGAACCGGACCCGCATAACTCTTCCCCAGCGGCGCCTTCGTCAATGCGGTCAGCCGCTCGCCGACCTCCCGGACCGCCGCTGCCAATTCCGCTTCGCCAGGTAACTTGCCTGGGTCGGACGCCACCCACTGCCCGCCATCGTAGATCACCATCCCGTCCTCGGCCTGGCAGCCCGCCCGCGTCTGCAGGATCGCGACACTGTCCGGAGTCCGGATCATCGTCCCCGCCGAATTCACGAAGAACACGGTGCCTGACGAGAGGCTCAGGTCCACATTCGACGTCGTCACCGCCGGATAAGCCCGGTACTCCGCCGACGCCTTCTTCACCACGTCCCGCCACCGGTCGCCGTCGATCTTGCCCTGAGCCGCCGGCTTCACCAGGAGCGTCGGGGGAGCGGGGGCCAGGTCTGGCAGGGGTTCCTGCACCGAAACACCCTGTAACGCCGCCGATTTTCGGCCCAGACCCTCGACCGCTGTCTTGTACGCCCGGTCCAGCGCCAGCCACAGCGCGTGCCGGTACTGCATCACGCCGCCCTCCAGCGGGAGCTGTCCGCTGTCGTAGCGCGTCCCGCTGTACATGTCCGAAAAAATCGAATTCGTGTTGTCGAACTGCGGGCTCCCCACGCGCACCTGCACCCGCAACGGGCGAACCCGGCGCGATTGCGGCGCGAATGCCGCTCCCAACGTCGCGGAAACCGTGTAAATCTGCGCGTCGTCGCAGCCCACCTCGATGTAGTAGGGGATCTCCGGCATCGTCCGCAGCTCGCCCATCCGCCGGATCTCCGCCAGCATCGCCGTGAGCACGGGATCCCGCTGCGCTTCCGCCAGCGCCCGCTTCTGCTCGGCCGTCAACTGCCCGTCCTGGCCCGCCAGCCGTACGGGCAGCAACCCGCCCAATACATACCAGAACTCGCGCCGCTTCATCACAGGCCCGCCCCCCCGTCCAGCGCCTGCGGCCGCCTCAGCAGGGGCGGCCGGTCGGTGGGCGCAGGCTTCCGCTGCACTTCGATTTCGCTCACCAGCATCGCCGGCGCCACCGCGGACACCGGCACACTGCCCGATTCCGCCCCGCAATATCCGTTAAACACTTCGTCGCGGTCACCCGTCGCCAGGATCTTCCCGAAACTCGCCAGCGGTGTCCCCACGATGTCCACTCCCCGGACGAGCCGGTCCGGGCGTCCGTCCGGAAAGACCTGATAGACCACCAGCGGGATCACCGTGAATGCCTGCAGACCTCGCCGCTGCGTCGTCGTGTATCCCCCAGTCACCTGGTCGAAATAGAGGCCGTACGGTTTGCCCTGCCGCCGGATCTCGGCAATGAGCATCGCCCGCAACTCTTTTTCGCTCACTCTCTTGCCCGATTGAACGATCAGATTCGACTGCCGCGGCAGCGCCTCCAGGCCCGGCTGCTTCCTTCCATGCCCGTTCGACTTCGCAAAGTTGGGCAACGGTGTCCGCGCCATCAGAAACTCGCGCAGTTTGCCCTTCTCTACCACCGTCACCGGCCGCGCGGGAACCCCCTCATCGTCAAAGTCATACCAGCCGTGCAGGTCCGTTCCAGCCATGTTCTTCTTTGTCGGATCGAAGACCACCGACAGAAACTCGGGCAAAACCGGTTCACCCAGACTGTTCGCGAACGTCTGTCCCTCCTGCTCGTCCCGCTGCCGGTGCCCTTCCACCCGGTGCCCGAAGATCTCGTGGAAAAAGACACCAGCCGCCCGCCCCGACAAGATCGCCGGACCCACATACGGCTCCGCCGGCAATACCATCATCTGCCCCGCCAGGCTCTTCACCACCCGGTCCACGGCCTCCCCCAACACGTTCTCGTTCGGAAGCTTTGCCGCGTCCTCCGCCTCAAAACTCTCCGTCGTGACGACATCCTGTCCGTCGGTCGCCTTTCCCCGCGCCATGATCGTCAGCCGCGCGAATCCGCGGCCGTGCCGGATCTCACTGCCCTCTGTATTCACAAAGGTCCTTATTTCATGACGGTAGCTGAGGGCGATGCTCAGATTCAGGACCGCCGCCTCGCCGCCAGTCCGCTGCGACAGCCGCTTGATCCGGGGTCCCCAATCCGCCGCCGGCCAAGCCGGCTTCGCCACTTCGCCGCGCGACTGAACCGGCTCTTCCGCCGTGAACTCCGGCAACCCGCTGCCCTCCTGCTGCACCTGGCTGCGCGCCTTAATCTGGATATAGCGTTGCGCCGCACCCCGCCACGACCGGTCTGTCTGCCGCCAGACCAGATTGCGGATCGCCAGCGCGTCGTCCTCCACCGGGAGTTGCGCCGTCGCCGTGAACCGGGTCCGCTCTCCGTTCAACACCTTGAAGTTGTCAAACTCCGGGCTCCCTACTCTCACCGAACAGTCGAACAGCCGCCGGTGGCTGCGGCCGGAGTCGGTCAAGGCGCCCAGCGAGGCGGATAACGTCTCGGCCCGCTCCTCCACCACCAGGTAGGAAATGAAGTAAGGCGCGGGGTTCGCCGTCTTTTTCAGTTCGCCGAAGTTGCGATCCAATTCCGCTCGCAGCAGCGGCAGCAGCGCATCCCCGGCCGGCGCCTGCGCCCTCCCCGCCCCCGGCGTCGCGATCCAGCCGAGAACAAGCAGCGCTGCAAGCGCCCCCCTGCATGTTGGTGCCAGCACGAAGCTCAGGATATCACGAGGCTTTCAAGGTCCTGGTCTCCCGCATTGGCTCGCGCAACGCGCCGAACTCCCCATTGATCTCGCCCAGCGCCTCATGGGTCCGGGCCATCGCCAGCAGGCTCCTTTGTCTTAACCCATTCAGCGCCAGCCCATACCGGCCGTGGACGCCCGTCTTCTCGAAGATGTGCTTCATGTGGATCTTGACCGTCCCCGGGCGGATTCCCAGTTCATCGGCAATGTCCTTGTTCCGCATTCCTTGCTCCACCAGTTCGAGCACCTGCCGCTCCCGGGCTGTCAGCGACGTCCGCGCCGGCCGGTCCAGCCGGATCGCATCCCGAAACACGGAATCCTCCATCCACGTCCCGCCTTCCGCCACCGTCCGGAAGCATTGAAGGACTGTCGCGAGATCCGCGGACTTGCGCAGGATCCCTCTCACCCCGGCATGAATCAGCCGAAGGGCCTCGGGTTCGCTCAGGATCTGGCTCCACACCACCACCGCCGCCGACCGCACTCCTTCCAGGAAATGGGTCTCCTCGGGTCCTGGTATCGAAAGATAGGTTTTATCGGCCAGCAGGACATCCACCGGCTGTTGCCGCAGCAACGCCAATGCCATGGCGGCACTCCCGGCGGACCAGCGGCACTCCAGATCGGACGTGCCCGCCAGCAAACTGCGGATACCTTCCGCCGTCGCGGGCTGAGTCTCGCAAAGCCCGATTCTGGTCTTCATTTGGTGTTTCATCATGATCCTGGTATGGCCGCCCAGGGACGGCTCTATGGATTAGTGCGTTTACCTCGCCAAAGCTCTCAAGTTTTCTCGGCTTCAGCCCGATAGTCCCTGTGTGGGGCTTGTACGGCCGGGCCTGTTTGCCCGGTTGCTTCCCCTGACGGCCGCCATGGACCAATCGGCAAACAGAAACTTCGGCCAGTGGAAGATCCTCGTCATTTCTCCCGATCAGGAGATGCAGGCGCAATTGCAGCCCCTGTTCGAGGAGTTTCTCCCCTTCTCGAACGTCATCGCCCTGCCCGACTACCCCACCCGCGCCGTACTCTCCGAAGTGCTGGCCGAACAGGGCACGAACCTGTGTTTTGTCGACTCCTTCACCAGCCGCGACTGGGCTCTCGCCCTTCTCAACGACCTCAGCATGCTCGATGCCAGGATGCCCCTGGTCGCCCTGCATGAAGGCAACGATCCGGACTTCATCCTTCGCACTCTGCGCGTTGGCGCCACCGAAATCCTGATCCGGCCGGCTACCGCCGACCAGTTCACGGCCGTCATGGAGCGCATTCGCTCCCTCACCCGGGGCCGCGCCGGTGAACTGGGACGCATCCTGACCGTCATGCCTGCCAAAGGCGCGTGCGGCGCCACCACCATCGCCTGCAATGTCGCTCCCCAACTCGCCAAATCAGGCGGGAAACGGGTCCTGCTCTGCGATCTCGACCCCCTCACGGGGACTGTTTCCTTCCAACTGAAGCTCAAGTCCGCTTACAGCTTCCTTGACGCCATCTCCCGCGCGCCCGGCCTCGACGCCGATATCTGGAACGGGATGATCACCTCCACGCGCGGCATCGATGTGCTTCTGGCGCCCGAGAAGCCCGTCCATGGCGCCGAAGAACTCCGCGATGTCGACACCATGATCGAATTCGCCCGCGCCAATTACGACCTGCTGGTCCTTGACGCCGGCGGGCCGTACGGACAATGGAACCTCGGCCTTGCCCGCCAGTGCGACGAACTCCTGCTCGTTACCACCAACGAACTGCCCAGCCTCCAGGCCGCCCAGCGGGCCCTCGCTTACTTCGATCGCAATCGCGTCGACCGCTCCAAGATCCGTGTCATCGTCAATCGCTACAACAAGGACATTGGACTCAGCCGGGAAGTCATTGAAGCCGCCCTTCACTGCGAGGTCCTCCACCTGCTCCCCAGCGACTACGATTCCGTCCAGCGCGCCCTCGTCGAGGGCAAACTCCTCTCCCCCGCCGGGGATCTCGGCCGCGGTTTCCGCCAGCTCACGGCACGCCTGCTCGGCAAACCCGTCGAAGAGCCCAAACCCAAGCAATCCGGCCTCGGCGGCCTGTTCGCCTCCCTTCTGCGCCGCTGATATACTCGGGTTCTTGCTCGACCTCACTGCCCCCGCCGCGCTCCCCTGGCTCGCAGGCCGTCTCGGCGTCGATCCTGCGGCTCTCCGGCTGACTCCTCTCGGCGGTGGCGTCTCGAATCACGTCCTGCTCGCCGAAGCCCCGGGCCTTCGCTGTGTGGTCAAACAGGCCCTCGAACGTCTTCGTGTCGCCCAGGAATGGCTCTGTACCCCCACCCGGATCCACCGCGAAGCCGCCGCTCTCCGCGCACTTCAACCCCTGCTGCCCGCAGGCGCCGTCCCCCAACTGATTTTCGAGGATTTCGACCACCACGTGATCGCCATGGAAGCGGCTCCCGCGGGCGCCCTGCCCTGGAAGGACCGCCTGCTTGCCGGGGAGATCAGCAGCGCAACAGCCTTCCGGACCGGCGCCCTGCATGGCGCCTGGCTTCGTCACGATCCCGGATCGCGGTGGCGTGAGGAGTTTGGCGAACTCGCCGTCTTTGACGACTTGCGCTTGGACCCTTACTACCGGAGCACCGCCAAACACCATCCGGACCTGACGGATCGCTTCGAAGCTCTCATAGATATGTGCGTTTCGCGCCGGATTTCTCTCACTCATGGTGACCTCAGCCCCAAAAATATTTTGGTGAACGGAGTGCAGGTTATCCTGATCGACTTCGAGGTGATTCACTTCGGCGATCCCGCGTTCGATGCCGCCTTTCTCACAAACCATTTGTTTATCAAGGCTTTCCACATGCCAGCCCACGCACCGGCGCTCGCCGCCGCCGCCCGTGCCTACTGGACCGGCCTCCTCGAGGCCGCCGGCCCCGGCTGGAAGTGGCTTCCCTCCGCCGCCATGCAGCACCTCGGTGGCCTCCTCCTCGCCCGGATCGATGGGAAATCGCCAGTCGAGTACCTGGACGAGCCCACCCGGAACCGGATCAGGCCCCTTGCCCGGGATCTGCTCAGAAACCCCGCACCTTCCGCGGAAGCCCTTTTTGCACAATATTTTCCATGCCCTTGACCATCCAATCCCTCCGTGCCCTCGAAATCCTCGACAGCCGCGGCCGGCCCACGATCGAGGTCACCATCGGCCTCTCCAACGGCGCTTCCGGCACCGCTCAGGTGCCTTCCGGCGCTTCCACGGGCATCCATGAAGCCCTCGAGCGACGCGACGGCGACCCCGCCCGCTTCGCCGGACTCGGCGTTCTTCGCGCCTGCCACGCCGTCGATGGCGAAATCGCCAGTCTTCTCCAGAATTTCCCCGCCGAAGATCCCGCCGGCGTTGATCAGCGGATGATCGAGGCCGACGGCACCCCGAACAAGTCCCGCCTCGGTGCAAATGCTTTGCTCGGAGTCAGTTGCGCACTCGCCCGGGCCCTCGCCGCGACCCGGGGCGAACCCCTCTGGGCCACCCTCGCCGGCTATGGCCGCCAACCCAGATGCCCGCGCCTGCCCGTGCCAATGATCAATATCCTTTCCGGCGGCCTCCATGCCGGACACAACTTCGAACTCCAGGATTTTCTTGCACTTCCCCACGGCTTCCCGAGTTATGCCGAAGCCCTGCATGCCGCTGTCCTGATTCATGCCGCCGCCCGGGATCTGCTCCTTGAGCGGGGCTGCCTGCTGACCGGCATCGCCGACGAAGGCGGGTGGGGGCCTCTGTTGCCCCGTAATGCCGACGCCCTCGACGTTCTCACTCAAGCCATTGAAAGAGCAGGCTTTCGGCCTGGAGAACAGGTTTCCATCGCCATCGATGCCGCCACCAGCCACTTCTACCGCGACGGCCGCTATCATCTCCGGAGCGAGGACCGCTGGCTCGGGGCCACGGAGATGGTCGCCCTCTACGATGACTGGGTCAAGCGCTATCCCGTTGTTTCCATTGAAGATGGACTCGACCAGAACGACTGGTCCGGCTGGCGTGTGCTGAATGCCGCTCTCGGTTCGCGGATCCAG
>DNFG01000416.1:0-175 GCA_003487005.1 Bryobacterales bacterium | reverse complement strand
CGCCATCGACGAGCAGGCCGCGAACGCCGTCCTGGTGAAAATGAACCAGATCGGGACGCTGACCGAGACCTTTGAAGTGCTTGATTTGGCGAGAGATGCAGCTTGGCGCGCAGTCGTTTCCGCCCGTAGCGGAGAGACCGAGGACGCCTTCCTCGCCGATCTCGCCACGGCCTCG
>DNFG01000197.1:19944-20131 GCA_003487005.1 Bryobacterales bacterium | reverse complement strand
CCGTTAGTGGAAGAGCTCTTGAAGAAGTGCCGGGCGGCGATCAAGATCCCGCTGACGATGAAGTTCCGGTCCGGGTGGAGCGACCAGGAACTGGTGCATGTCCAGATGGCGAAGTTGGCGGAGGACAATGGTTTAGCCGCGGTGGCGCTGCATCCGCGGACGCGCGAGCAGGGCTACTCGGGGCGGG
>DNFG01000197.1:0-19652 GCA_003487005.1 Bryobacterales bacterium | reverse complement strand
GCGAGCAGGGCTACTCGGGGCGGGCGGACTGGCGGCGGATCGCCGAGGTGAAGGCGGCAGTCAAGATTCCAGTGATCGGCAACGGGGATGTGGTGACGCCGGAGGATGCCGTCCGGATGGTGAAGGAGACGGGGTGCGACGCGGTGATGATCGGGCGGGCGGCGAGCTCGAACCCCTGGATTTTCAGGCAGATGGCGGAGTATCTGGAGCGCGGGGAGTACTACCAGCCGAGCGAGCGGGACCGCTACGAGATGATGCGGAAATACTACCGGATGTTGGCCGACAAAGGGGGGCTGGACGTCGTCGGGAAGATGAAGCAGTTCGCGACGTACTTCACGCATGGTGTCCGGAATGGCGCCAAACTGCGGGTTTTAATCTATCAAACGCGCGAAATTGAGCAGATTCTGGAGCATGTGGAGCGTCATTTCGAGGCTGAACTGGAAGCGGCATGAAGAAGTTGAAGGTGATCACGGACGGGTCGTGTCTGGGGAACCCTGGTCCCGGCGGGTGGGCGGCGATTCTGCGTTACGGGGCGCACGAGCGGGCGATGTCAGGTCATGAAGCGCAGACGACGAACAACCGGATGGAGTTGACGGCGGCGATCCGGGCATTGCAGGCGCTGAAAGAGCCTTGTGAAGTGGAATTGGTGACGGATTCGGAGTATCTGAAGAAGGGTGTGGAGCAGTGGATGGAGAAGTGGAAGCGGAACGGGTGGATGACAGCGGCAAAGAAGCCGGTGTTGAACCAGGATCTTTGGAAGGAACTGGACGTGGAATTGGGGCGGCACAAGACGGAATGGCGTTGGACGAAGGGGCATGCCAACGATGAAGATAATAACCGTTGTGACGAGATGGCGAGGACGGCGGCGGCGCGGAGACGTCCGGCTTGAGAGTCGCGCTGTTTGGGGGGACTTTCGATCCGGTTCACGAGGCGCACCTGCGGGTGGCGCGGGAGGCGGTGGAGAGATTTGGGCTGGATGAAGTTTGGTTTGTGACCGCGGGCAATCCACCGCACAAGCAGATGGGGACGACGACGGAGTATCAGCACCGGCACCGGATGGTGGAACTGGCGTGTGAAGTCGATCCTCGGTTCATTCCGTCGCGGCTAGAAGAAGGAACGGCGAAGAGCTACACGATTGAAACGATCGGGCGGGCGCGGCGACTTTTGGAGCCGGAGGTGGAGCTGTTCTTTCTGATCGGCGCGGACGCTTTTGCGGAGGTGGGGACGTGGCACCGGTCGGAGGAAGTGATCCGGGCGGTGGAGTTTATTGTGGTGTCGAGGCCGGGCTACCAGTATCCTGTACCGGAAGGTGCGCGGTTGCTGCGGCTGGAGTCCCTGGCGCTGCCGGTGAGTTCGTCGGAGATCCGGAGGGCGTTTGCGGCGGGGCGGAGACCGGAGGCAGTTCCGGCGGCGGTGGCGGAATACGCGGAGAGGCACAGTTTATATAAGGGAAGCTGAAGGGGCGGACAATGACGGCTCGGATCTTCGGAAAGCTGGTGCTGGTGGTGGTGGTGTTGATCGCCGTGGCGCTAGCGGCGATCGATTTTCTGGCTTCCGAGATGGCAGAGAACGTGTACGTGGCGGCGCTCCGGCAGGAGATGCTGGAAAAGACGCGGATGATCGGGGTGATGCACCGGCCGGGATTGAGGGAATTGGGGCCGGAGGCGGTCCGGGCGCTGGCGGAGGCGGCGAGCGGGCGGGTGACGGTGGTGGACGCGGACGGGCGGGTTCTGCAGGATTCGGAGGCGGATCCGGCGCAGATGGAGAATCACGCGCACCGGCCGGAGGTGAAAGCCGCGCTGGCGGGGCGGCCGGGACATTCGGTGAGACAGAGCCCGACGACGGGGACGAACTATCTGTATGTAGCGACGCCGGTGGAGGGGATGGCTGTCCGGCTGGCGATGCCGTTGCGGGAGGTAAGCGGGCAGATCGGGCAGTTGCGGCGAAAGCTGGTTTTGTATACGGCGGCGGCGTTTGTGCCGGCGATACTGCTGGCGCTGCTGTTTGCAAGGTCGTTCGCGCGCCGCCTGGGAGCGATAATCGACTATGCCTCGACGCTGGCATCGGGTGACTTCCGGGCGCGGTTGGATGTCAGGGGCAATGACGAACTGGGGGTTTTGGGGCGGCAGTTGAACGAGACGGGGGCGAATTTGCAGAAGGTGGTGGAGGAACTGGAGCACGAGCACCAGGAGATGGAGAAGCTGGAGCGGGTCCGGAAGGACTTCGTGATCAATGTTTCCCACGAGTTACGGACGCCGCTGGCGTCGATTCAGGGCTACACGGAGACGTTGCTTGACGGGGCGATCAATGATCAGGAAAACAATATCCGGTTCCTGAACATTGTCCGGCAGAACGCGGAGCGGTTGGGGCGGCTGACGGCGGATTTGCTGACGATTTCGCGGATCGAGTTGAAAACACAGAAGTTTCAGTTTGCCTCGTACCGGTTGAAGGGCTTATTGGGTGACTGTGTGGACACGTTGCGGCCGGTGGCGGCGAAGAAGCGGGTGGAGATGGATGTGGAGGTGGAAGACGGGGAACTCGAGGTGTTCTGTGATGCGGAATCGGTGCATCAGATGATGAGCAATCTGCTGGATAACGCGATCAAGTACACGCCGGAGGGGGGGCGAATCCGGGTGGGGACACGGATTGTGGACGATGAACGGGTGGAGGTGAGCGTGAGCGACACAGGTTTGGGGATTCCGAAGGAGGATCTGGGGCGCTTGTTTGAGCGGTTTTACAGGGTGGACAAGGCGCGATCGCGCGAGATGGGGGGGACCGGATTGGGGTTGGCGATCGTGAAGCACCTGGCGCGGGCGCAGGGGGGGGATGTGCGGGTGGAGAGCGAAGTGGGCGTGGGCTCGACGTTCACGTTCACGTTGCCGCTGGAGGATCTGGGGTTGTCTGAAGAAGCGGGAGTTCAATCACAGTACACACAATTGTAATCGTTTTGACATTGATGGCCCGGTAACATTTGGGAGGGTAAACCTGAATGAAGAAGATCATGCTGATCGAGGACGACTCGGACCTGTATGCATTGCTGAAGTACAACCTGGAGAAAGAGGGCTTTCAACTGGTTGGGGCGCAGACGGGGAAGGGGGCGGTGGAGTTGTGCCGCCGGGAGAAGCCGGATCTGGTGATTCTGGACATTATGTTGCCGGATTCGGATGGTCTGGACATCTGCAAGGGGATCCGGAGCCATCCGGAACTGGCGCACATTCCGGTGATCTTCCTGACGGCGCGGGCATCGGAGACGGACCGGATCGTCGGCCTGGAGTTAGGGGCGAACGATTACATCGTGAAGCCGTTTTTCGTGAGGGAGCTGGTGGCGCGGATCAAGATTCAGTTCCGGTCGCAGGCACAGCCGGTCCGGACGCTGAAGGCAGGGGGGGTGGATCTGGACCGGCAAAGCTGCCGGGTGAGGCTGCACGGGCAGCCGTTGTCGCTGACGGCGACGGAGTTCCGGCTGCTGGAGTTCCTGATGAGCCGGCCGGGGGTGGTGTTCAGCCGGGAGCAGTTGCTGGACGCGGTCTGGGGGCATGACCGGGCGGTGACGGACCGGACGGTGGATGTGTATGTGCTGCGGTTGCGGCAGAAGATCGAGGGGGATCCGGCGAATCCACAGTTGATCCGGTCGGTTCGGGGGTTCGGGTACAGCTTCAACGAGATGACGGGGAGCGAAGAACCGGCGGAGGCGCGGACGGCATAGCAGTCCTTTGTTCGTGAATCTGGAGAGAGCCCGGCGGCGCGCTGCCGGGCTTTTTTGCGCTCCTCGGCGCGGGGTGGGACCGATTCACCGGGTCAGTGGCGGAGAAAATGGGTGGTTTAGTGTCAATTGAGTTCACATATTGCAGAGGAAATGTGAAGACCGGCCCGAAAAAGAAAAGAGGGGGCGAAGGGGCGCCGGGGGGAGGGCTGGGGCTGCCGGGAACAGGTTGAAAGGGTTCACTGGACGCGGGCGGCGAGGGCGTTTCGGCGCTTCCATGAATGGCAAAGTCTGTCAAGGAAGAGTCATTTTTAATTTACTGCTCCGTCATCGGTTCTACATTATTGCCTTGTTACGTTGGCAAGGGATTACCGATGTTCTCTAAGCGATGTTCTTTTCGACGGCTGCTTCTTGCGGCGGGATTGTGGGGGCTGGGCGTGGCCGGTCTGGGGGCGCAGACGGATGCTGGAACGCTCTCGGGGACCCTTTATGACGGGGCGAACGGGACGCCGGTCCGGGGCGCACTGGTGGAAGTGGCGGGGACGGGGTTGAGGGCGGAGACAGATCTCGACGGCAAGTATAGGCTGCAGGTCGCGGCAGGCAAGTACACGGTGAAGTTCACGGCGCCGAACTACCTGCCGGCGGCGATCGAGGACGTGGTGGTAGTGGGGGGGGCGAACACGGACGCGAGCACGGTGGTGGTGACGGCGGCGTCGGTGACGACGGTGGAGGTGACGGAATCGATTTCGGCGGTGGCGGCGACTTCGGAGATGGTGACGCAGGAGCGGAAACTTGCGGCGGCGGTTTCGGACGGGATCAGCGGGGAGGAGATCCGGAGTTCGACGGCGTCGGACGCAGCGGGGGCGATGCAGCAGGTGACGGGGGTTTCGATCGTCGAGAGCGGGTATGTGTATGTGCGGGGGTTGGGGGAGCGGTACAGCGCGACGATGCTGAACAACGCGATGATCCCGACGACGGAGCCGGAGCGGCGGGTGGTGCCGCTGGATCTGTTTCCGGCGGCGTTGATCGACAACATCAAGGTGTTGAAGACGTACACACCGGACTTGCCGGGCGAGTTCTCGGGGGGGCTGGTGCAGATGTCGACGATCGAGTTTCCAACGAAGGCGGTGTTCCGGGTCAGCGGGTCGACGGGGATCAACACGGTGACGAGTTTCAAGCCCTTCGAGACGTACCGGGGCGGGGGCAGGGACATTTTCGGGTTTGATGACGGGACGCGGTCGCTGCCGGCGAGCGTGGCGGCGGATACGAGGCTGTTCCGCGGCGTATTCACGGCGCAGCAGTTGCAGGAGTTTGGGCGGGCGTTCACGCCGGACTATGAACTCCAGCCAGTGGCTTCGATGCGGCCCGAGCAAAGCTATTCGGTGGCAGGCGGCAACACCTGGGGGAAGCTGGGGCTGGTAGGCGCGCTGACCTTCAGCAACAGCCCGCAGGCGAATTACGAGGAGCGGAACTTCCTGACGATGTCGGGCAACGCGCCGATCCTGTTCAACACGTACTCGAACTACAACGCGTTCAATCAGGCGGCGCGGCTGGGTGGCGTGTTGAACGCGGCTTACAAGCTGAACGGGGCGAACAAGCTGATTTTCCGGAACACCCTGACGCGGGACACGGACATGGAAAGCCGGCGGATGACGGGGTTCAACAACAGCATTGGCTCGGACATCGAGGCGACGCGGTTGCGGTGGGTGGAGCGGGGGCTGTATTCGGTGACGGCGGAAGGCGACCACGTGGTGTCGAAGTTGGGCAACAGCGTGTTCCACTGGCAGCTTTCGGTATCGAATTCGAACCGGAACGAGCCGGATTTGCGGGAGACGATCCGGCAGTTGGAGGAGAACGGGCGGACGCGGCATCTGCCGCTGCCGGAGTCGGGTTTGCGGTTCTTCAATCAGCTGGATGACCGGATTTATGAGCCGCAGGGGGACTGGTCGAAGCCGTTCTTCAAGGGTCCGGTGACGGGGGTGTTGAAGCTGGGATTCCGGGGGACGTTCCGGCAGCGCGATTTCAGTGCGCGGCGGTTCCGGTTTGTGCCGGTGCGAACGCAGACGATTGACTTCTTTGCGCCGGCGAATGTGGTGCTGGGGCGGGACAACATCCGTCCGGACGGGTTTGAGATTCGCGAAAACACGCGTGGGACGGACACATACGACGCGAAGATGGATGTCTACGGCGGGTATGCGATGGTGGATCTGGCCCTGGGCGGTCGCTGGCGGGTGGTGGGTGGTATGCGGGTGGAGGATGCGACGATCCGGGTGGAGACGGTGGACCCGTTGATCCCCGGGGCAGTGCCTTCGATCGCCTTGTTGGAGAACCGGGACCCGCTGCCGAGCGTGAATGTGATCTACGCGCTGAGCCCCCGGCAGAATTTGCGATTCGGGTACGGGCGGACACTGTCGCGGCCGGACTTCCGCGAATTGTCGCCGTTCGATTTCACCAATGTGCTGGGCGGGTTCAACA
The DNA here is from genome assembly GCA_003487005.1 of Bryobacterales bacterium. Lineage (GTDB taxonomy): Bacteria > Acidobacteriota > Terriglobia > Bryobacterales > Bryobacteraceae > PNKE01. Next base: position 13,474 of record DNFG01000197.1, on the reverse strand, counting down.
CGGTGGGCAATCCGAATCTGAGGCGGGCGCAGATCGACAATTTCGATGCGCGCTGGGAGTGGTTCCCGGGCGGGGACCAGGTGATCGCGGCGAGCTTCTTCTTCAAGGATTTCACGGATCCGATCGAGGTGACGATTCAGCCGACGACGGATTTACGGCAGAGCTTCGTGAATGCGGCAGGGGCGAAGAATTTCGGGGCGGAGCTGGAATTCCGGCGGAATCTGTCGTTCATTCATCCAAGGCTCCGGAGTTTTGGGCTGCAGTCCAATTTCACGGTTGTCGAGTCGAACGTGGATATTCCGGAGGATCAGGCGCTGCTGTTGACGACGCGGAACCGGCCGCTGCTGGGGCAGTCGCGATTCATTTACAACATTATTGCGGATTGGGCGAAGGTGCAGTGGCGGTCGAGCGCGCGGTTTTCGCTGAATTCGGTATCGCGGCGAATTACGGATGTGGGGGCAGTGGGGCTACCGGACATTTATCAGGAACGGAACAATTTTCTGGATTTTGTGTACCAGTTTGATGTGCGGGAAGACGGCAAACTCAGCCTGAAGTTCACGGCGGAGAATCTGCTGGACAACCGGTACCGCTGGACGCAAGGCGATTTTGTGCACCGGGCCTTCCGGCTGGGTCGCACGTACAGCTTCGGCACGAGCTTTTCGGTGTTTTAGCGGGCGGCCGGAGCACTGGCAGGAGCAGACAGAACAGGAAGGAAAGGACAGAGGACAAGCGTATGCGCAAGACGATGTTAATGGCAGCCGCGGCGGTGGCGCTGGCAGGGGCGACGGCCCAGGCGGCGGCTCCGCGGTTTGAAGCGGCGCGAGCGGCGGAAGCGGCTCGGGGGGCCTCCCCGTTTGAGAGCTACGAATCGAGCGCTTCGGCGTTCATGTGGACGGACAAGATGGTATACCAGCCGGGCGAGAAGTTGAGCCTGTGGTGGACGGTGCGGAAACAGGACGACACGAACCCCTACACGGTGGTGGCGTACCGGATCAACAATCAGACGGGCGAGAAGACGTTTGTCTCGACCCAGGGCGCTTCGACGGAGCCGAAGGACATTTTCGGAAACAAGCTGGGCGATTTCTTCGTGGTGCGGATGCCGAGCGGGGAAGGGCAGAAGTTGATCGGGCCGGACAGCCTGTTTGGCGAGGCGGTGGGGGAGATTCCGGAGGAGTATGGGATGCACACGCTGGTGGTGCAGTTCCGGGACTACACGGGTGCGCGGGTGGTGAAGTCGTTGTACGCCAAGATTGGCGTGGTGCGCGGGACGCGCGAGATTGCGGGGCCGCAGAACGGCGACGCGACGTGGACGAACGACTGGCTGTGGACGCTGTCGGGGACGGTGGTGTGGCGGTCGGGGATGTTGACGATCGAGCCGGGGACGTTTGTCTTCGGGCTGCCGGGTTCGAATCCGGCGGCGGCGCTGTTGATTACGCGGAATGCGAGGATCCATGCTTCGGGCACGCAGTCGCGGCCGATCATCATGACGAGTTCGCTGCCTGCAGGCCAACGGAAAGCGGGCGACTGGGGCGGACTGGCGCTGTTGGGCAAGGCGATCACGAACTGGCCGACCGGCGAAGGTGCGCTGGAAGGGCTGGCTTCCGGTGAGGACACGGCTTACGGCGGGCAAGATGACGATCACGATTGCGGGACGCTGCGCTATGTGCGAGTTGAGTACGCGGGTGCGGAGTTTCAGCCGAATGAGGAGTTGAATGCGATCACGTGGGGCGGCTGCGGGACGAAGACGGTAGCCGAGTACCTGCAGGTGCGTTACGGGCTGGACGACAACTTCGAGTGGTTCGGCGGGTCGTCGAACGGCAAGTATCTGGTTTCGCTGTATGCGCAGGACGACCATATTGACTGGCAGATTGGCTGGCGCGGAATGTTACAGCACGTGCTGGCGGTGGCGGGCGATGATGGGTCGAATCGTGGCGTGGAAGCGGACAACAACGAGCGCGGTTTTGATCTGGCGCCGCGGTCGGACCCGCGGGTCTGGAACATGACGATCGTGGGCACGGAGAAGGCGACACGCGACGAGGGTTCGTCGGTGGCGGGGATCTGGCTGCGGCGCGGGACAGGCGGGCGGATCAACAATGCGATCGTGACGAATTATTACCAGAACGGCCTGGAAGTGCGCGACGCCGCGACGACGACGGCGATTGCGAACAATGAGCTGCAGATCGATGGCCTGATGCTGTGGAACAACGGCCGGAATGCGGACAAGGCGAACACGATTGAAGGGCAGTCGAACGCGCTGGCGCAGCCGTGGCTGCGGGGCGAGACTGGGATCGCGGAGCGGGTGTTCGTGCAGGATCCGATGCTGCGGCGGCCGCTGAGCTACAGCGATCCGGATCACCGTCCGGCGTTTGGGTCGCCGGCACTGCAGCCGGTCTGGTCGCAGCCTCCGGACAACGGGTTCTTCGACCAGTGGGCGAGCTGGGTTGGGGCCTTCGGCAACATCGAGTGGACCGAGGAATGGTGTGACTTCATCCAGGAAGAAGACATCATCATCAACTAGGCAGTCTGCGGCCGCGGGCTGAGAGCAAGGGGCCGTCCTTCGGGGCGGCCCTTTTCCTCGTTACAATGAAGGATTCACCCCATGAGCAACCGGAACGAACGCAGACAGGCGCTGCTGGACGCCCTCAGTACGCGCATTTTGGTGTTGGACGGCGCGATGGGGACGATGCTGCAGCGGCACAACCCGACGATTGAGGACTGGGGCGGGCCGCAGTTCGAGAATTGCACGGAGAATCTGCTGTACACGAAGCCGGAGTGGATCCGGGACGTGCACCGGGCGTATTTCGCGGCCGGGGCGGATCTGGTGGAGACGAATTCGTTCGGGGGGCATCCGATCACGCTGGCGGAGTTTGGGATCGAGGCGCGGGTCCATGAAGTGAACGTGCTGGCGGCGCGGTTGGCGCGGGAGGCGGCGGAGGAGTTTTCGGCGCCGGGGCGGCCGCGATTCGTGGCAGGGTCGATCGGGCCGACGACGAAGGCGATCACGGTGACGGGGGGGACGACGTTCGCGGAGTTGCGCGAGGGTTATTACCGTCAGTCACTGGGGCTGCTGGAGGGGGGCGCGGATGTGCTGCTGGTGGAGACGTGCCAGGACACGCGGAATGTGAAGGCGGCACTGCTGGGGGCGGAACAGGCGGCGAAGGAGAGCGGTTACGTGGCGCCGGTGATCGTGTCGGGGACGATTGAGCCGACGGGGACGATGCTGGGAGGGCAGACGGCGGACGCGCTGGTGGTGAGCGTGCAGCACGCGCCGTTGCTGGCGATCGGGCTGAACTGCGCGACGGGGCCGGAGTTCATGACGGATCACATCCGGACGATTCACGAGATGGCGCCGGTGCGGGTGTCGTGCTATCCGAACGCAGGGCTGCCGGACGTGGACGGCAACTATGGGGAGACGCCGGAATCGCTGGCGGCGCAACTGGAGAAGTTCGCGGTGCACGGGTGGTTGAATCTTGTGGGCGGGTGTTGCGGGACGACGCCGGATCACATCCGGGCGATTGCCCAGATGGTGCAGAGCTACAAGCCGAGGCCGGAGCCGGGGCGGAAGGCGAGGACGCTTTTCAGCGGGATTGAGGTGGTGGAGGCGGACGAGCAGACGCGGCCGCTGATCGTGGGCGAGCGGACGAATGTGATCGGGTCGCGGTTGTTCAAGAACCTGGTGGCGGACGAGAAGTGGGAAGAGGCGAGCGAGATTGCGCGGAGGCAGGTGCGCAACGGGGCGCACATCGTGGATGTGTGTTTGCAGTCGAGCGACCGGGACGAGATGGCGGATATTGATCCGTTCTACGACCGGCTGATCCGGAAGATCAAGGCTCCCGTGATGATCGACACGACGGACCCGGTGGCGGTGGAGAAGGCGTTGACGTACTGCCAGGGCAAGTCGATCATCAACTCGGTGAATCTGGAGGACGGGGAAGAGAAGTTCGAGCGGATGTGCCCGATCGCACGGGCTTACGGGGCGGCACTGGTGGTGGGGACGATCGACGAGGACCCGGTGCAGGCGCAGGCGTTCACGCGGGAGCGCAAGCTGGAGGTGGCGCGGCGGAGCATCGAGTTGCTGACGGGCAAGTACGGGATCGCGGCGGAGGATGTGATCATCGATCCGCTGGTGTTTCCGTGCGCGACGGGCGACGAGAATTATATCGGCGGGGCGGTGGAGACGATCGAGGCAGTGCGCTCAGTGAAGGAGCAACTGGCGCCGGCGCGGACGGTGCTGGGGGTGTCGAACATCAGTTTCGGGTTGCCGGCGGCGGCGCGTGAAGTGGTGAATTCGGTGTTCCTGTACTACTGCACGAAGGCAGGGCTGGATCTGGCGATCGTGAATGCGGAGAAGCTGGAGCGGTTTGCGTCGATACCGGAGGAGGAACGGCGGCTGGCGGAGCATCTGTTGTTCAACACGCCGCCGGCGGAGGTGCCGGACGGGCATCCACAGGCGGAGTTGTTAAGGGAGACGGCGGCGGATCCGGGGAAGCAGGACTGGCGCGAGCAGACGCGCGAGGAGCGGGCGGCGATCAATCAGTTTCACATCGCGGCAATCACGGAGCATTTCCGCGGGGCGACGGGGCGCGTGAAGAAGACGGCGGCGGAGTTGCCACTGGACGAGCGGCTGTCGAACTACATCATCGAGGGTACGAAAGACGGGTTGTACGCGGATCTGGACCGGAAGCTGGCCGAAGGGGCGGCGCCGCTGGATGTGATCAACGGGCCGCTGATGGCGGGGATGGCGGAAGTGGGGCGGCTGTTCAATAACAATGAGCTGATCGTGGCGGAGGTGCTGCAATCGGCGGAGGCGATGAAGGCGGCGGTGGCGCATCTGGAGCCGCACATGGAGAGGGCTGACGTGGCGGCGCGGGGCAAGGTGCTGCTGGCGACGGTGAAGGGGGATGTCCACGACATCGGGAAGAACCTGGTGGAGATCATCCTGGCGAACAACGGCTACGACGTGGTGAACCTGGGGATCAAGGTGCCGCCGGAGGAGTTGATCAAGGCGTTTCACGCGCACAAGCCGGATGTGATCGGGTTGTCGGGGCTCTTGGTGAAGAGTGCGCAGCAGATGATCGTGACGGGCGAGGACTTGCGCGAGGCGGGGATTGACGCGCCGCTGATGGTGGGCGGGGCGGCATTGTCGGAGAAGTTCACGGTGACGCGGATCGGCCCGGCGTATCAAGCGCCGACATTCTACGCGAAGGACGCGATGACCGGGTTGCGGCTGATGAACGAGATCATGGACCCGGCGCTGCGGGCGGAGGTATTGTCGCGGCACGTGTTCACGGTGGCTGCGGCGCCGGCGGCGGTGGAAGCCGCGCCGGTGGCGTTGAGCGAGGCGCGCAGTTCGAAGGTCCGTGTGGACGTGCCGATTCCGCCGGCGCCGTATTTGGACCGGCGTGTGCGGACGGTGCCGAATCTGGCGGAGGTGTGGAGCTATATCAATCCTTTCATGCTTTACGGGCGGCATCTGGGGTACAAGGGGAGCTTTGAGAAGGGGTTGCACGAACGGGACCCGAAAGCTTTGGATTTGTTCCACCAGATGGAAGAGGTGAAGCGGCTGGCGGCGGAGTTCATGAAGGTGCGGGTGGTCTGGCAGTATTTCGAGGCCGAGCGGGACGGGAACCGGGTGCAACTGTTCGAGGCCGGGGCAGCGGCGCCGGTCCACTCATTCGAGTTTGGACGGCAGGCGAAGGAAGACGGGTTGTGCCTGAGCGATTACATTCTGGGTCCGGACGAGAACGGGCGGCGGGATCATCTGGCGATGTTTGTTTGCACGGCGGGCGAGGGTGTGCGGGCGCGGAGTGAAGAGGCGAAGGCGAAGGGCGAGTTCTTCCTGGCGCACGCGCTGCAGGCTCTGGCGATTGAGACGGCAGAGGGTTGTGCGGAGTGGGTCCACCGGCGGATCCGCGAGGATTGGGGCTTCCCGGATGTTCCGGCGATGACGATGCAGGAGCGGTTCACGTCGCGGTATCGCGGGAAGCGGTACAGCTTCGGGTATCCGGCGTGTCCGAACCTGGACGATCAGCAGGGGATGTGGAAGCTGCTGCGGCCGGAGGAGATTGGGGTGGAGTTGACGGAAGGGATGATGATGGAGCCGGAGGCGTCAGTGAGCGCGCTGGTGTTCCACCATCCGGACTGCGCGTATTTCACCGCGGCGGAGGCGCCGGAGACGGCGCCGGTTTCGTGAAGCGGAAGGGGAGCCAGAGCAGGTAGAAGAGCGTGACGGCGACAAGTTCGCCGACGAGCAAATAGCCGGGCCAGGGGCCGAAGAAGTCGAGCAGGGTGGCGCTCGCAGGCTTTTCACAGAGGTACATGTAGTTGGTGCCGAAGGCGAGGTTGAAGGAGCCGACGGCGAGGGCCCAGAGGTTGACGGCAACCAGTGCGCGCAGCCAGGAGCGGGGTTCGGGGCGTTGGAGGCGGCCGAGAGTGAGGGCAAGGGCGGAGGCGACAACGCCGCCGTGGGCGGTGAAGAAGTAGAGAGTGGGATAGGAGAGCGGGGGCGCCCAGAGGTCGGGGGTCATGACGGTGAGCAGGGTGCCGCTGAGGCCGGTGTAGTAGAGGATCTCGAAGGGCCAGCGGCGCAGGGTGAAGCAGGCGGCGACGGTACACCAGAGGGTGAGATCGCAAAGCTGCAGAGGGAGGGCTTCGGGGAAGCGGATACCTTCGGCGCGGATACGCCAGACGTACCAGACGATTTCATTGATGGCGAGGAAGGCGCCGAGGGCATAGCGGGCGCGGGGGAATCGGCGGAAGAGAAGGCCGAGCGCAATTCCGGCGGCGAGCATCACCGTGAGGACGATGCGGTGGAAAGGGCCGAAGATGACGAACTGGTCTGCCATGGCTATTGCGGTTTGGGGTAGTGGGGCGAGTGAAGGATGCTCTGGGGGCGGGGGACGAGGCGGCCGTTACTGACCCATTTTTCACCTCGTTCGGCCAGATGCTCGATCATGCGGGAGCGCCAGAGGCGAAGGGTGGGTTCGTGGGCGGCGTGAGCAGAGAGATCGTTCAGTTCGTTGGGGTCGGTGGCGAGGTCGAACAGTTGTTCTTCGCCCTGCTGCGCGTGGTAGATGTACTTGTGGCGACCGTCGGTAAGGGCGCTCCAGTGGTTGGCGGGGGAATAGCAGACGTCGTGTTCGAGGTCGATCCAGGGGCGTTTGACCGTGAGGAGGTTCTGGCCGTCGAGAGGGATTGGGGACTGCTTTTCGGCGGCGTTGAGGAAGGTGGGGAGGACGTCGCGAAGTTCGACGGGGGTGAGGTCGACAAGGCCGGCGGGCGCGCCGGGACCGCGGACCAGCATGGGAATGCGGGCGGAGGCTTCGTAGGCGTAGGATTTGCGCCAGAGGTGGTGGTCGCCGGTCATGTCGCCATGATCGGAGAAGAAGAGGATGAGGGTTTCGTCGAGCATGCGGCGCTTTTCGAGGGTTTCGAGGAGGCGGCCGATCTGTTCGTCGATGAAGGTGATGGATCCGGCGTACGCGGCACGGGCGAGGCGGATCTCTTCGGCGGGCATGCGACCGTGCCAGATGTCGTCTTTGGGGCCGCTGCGGGATTCGTACTTACCGGCCCAGGATCCGACGACGGGTTCGGGGAGTGAGCGCTGCTGGTAGCGTTTGAGTAGGCGGGCCGGCGGGTCGTAGGGGCTGTGGGGACGGGCGAAGGAGACTTTGAGGAAGAAGGGGTTGGGGCGGTCGTAGTCGGCGAGGAAGCGGGTGGCGCAGTCGCCGGTCCAGCGGGTGGGGTGGAGATATTCGGGCAAACGATATTCCCCGCCACGATAATCGTTCCAACCGATACCGGTGGCGTCGGGGTTGAGGAGCGGGGCTTGGGAAGCGAACCAGGCGCGGTAGTCGCTGCGGAAATGCGGGGATTCGGCGCGGCCGGATTCGTCGAGCAACATCTGGTGAAAGCCGTGGGTATTGCGCTGCGGGGTCCAGTGCATTTTGCCGATGCCGCAGGTGTGGTAGCCAGCTTCGCCCAGGATGCGGGGCTTTTCGACGGGGTATTTTTCAGGGACGCGGGAGTATCCGAGCATGCCGTGGCGCCAGGGTGAAAGGCCGGTGAGGAGTGCGGCGCGCGCGGGGGTGCAGGTGGGGGTGGAGGAGTAGGCGTGGCGGAAGCGGATGCCCTCGCGCGCGATGCGGTCGAGGTTGGGGGTGTCGAGGGTGGGGTTTTCAGCGCCGATGGAATCGCCGCGCTGCTGATCGGACATGATCATGAGCAGGTTGGGGCGGGAGACGGAGCGGGCGCGCAGGATGGCGGGAGCAGCGGCAAAAAGCTTGAGTGCGGAGCGACGGCGGATCATCTCCGTTATGTTGTCACATGGAGAGGGCGGCGGCGAGGCGGTCGAGATCGGCTTCGTTGTTGTAGAAGTGGGTCGAAACGCGGAGGCGGTTGTGGCGGGCGGAGACGAGGACTTTGTGCTGTTTCAGGTCGCGAGCGACGGCGGAGGCATCGCGTCCGGGGAGGGCGGCGGCGATGACCGGCGAACCGGAATCGGGCAGAGGTTCGGCGCCGAGGCGGGCGAGGAGGTGACGGGCGGCGGCAGCGAGCGAGAGGACGCGGGTCTCGATGGCCTCGGGAGTGAGTTCGAGCATCAGTTCGACGCTGGCTTCGAGGGCATAGAGGGCGGAGGAGGGCAGCATGCCGCCTTCGTATTTTTCAGCGGAGGACTTGAACTCGGGGGCGCCGTGGTGGAGGTGGTCGACATTGCGCCAGCCGTGGTGGGAGCGCCAGCCAATGGTGAGGGGTTGGAGGCGTTCACGGAGGCGGGGGTGGACGAGCATGAAGCCGGCGCCGTTGGGCGCGAGCATCCATTTGTAGGCGTTGACGGCGAAGAGGTCCGGAGCGGTGTGGGTGAAGTCGAAGCGGAGCGCGCCGGCGGACTGGGTGCCATCGAGGAAGGTGATGATGTTGCGGCGGGCGCACTCCCGGCAGAGTTCGTCGAGCGGAGCGCGGAAGCCAGTGGAGTAGTTGACGGTGCTGAGAGCAACGAGGCGGGTGCGCGGGTTGAGGCGATCGAGAACCTGGTCGAAGGGGAGTTCATGAACAATGACGCCGCGGCGAGAGAGGTGGGCGGGGGCGTAGATCTGGTTGGGGAATTCGTTTTCGAGGGTGATGATTTCATCGCCGGGTTGCCAGTCGAGGCCGGTGCCAAGGAGGGCGAGGGCGGTGGCGGCGTTGGGGATGAAGGCGACGTCGTCGGGGGTGGCGGTGAAGAGGCGGGCGAGTTTTTCGCGAAGGCGGTCGTGGTCGTCAAACCAGGTGAGGAAGGCCGAGCAGGCGGTCTCGTCGCGGTGGGCGAAGTGGTTCGTGATGGCCTCGACGCCGCGGCGGGGGATCTGTCCGAAGGTGGCGGTGTTGAGGAAGGTCCACGCGCGTAGGGAGGGGAACTCGCCGCGAACGAGTTCCCAATCGGGTGTCACTGCTTTGCCGCGGCGATCTGGGCGGCCAGCAGACGGGCGGCTTCGGTGACTGCGACGTCGGCGGATTCGCGGGTGCGGCGATTGACGACCTCGACTTTGCCATCCACGAGTTTCTTGCCGACGTTGACGCGGAAGGGGATGCCGATGAGGTCGGCATCCTTGAACTTGACGCCGGGCGAGAGGTCGCGGTCGTCGAGGAGGACATCGACGCCGAGGGCCTTGAGTTCGTCGTAAAGCGCGCGGGCGGCGGTCTGGAGGGACTCGTCCGAAGACTTGACCGGGGTGATGACGACCTCGAAGGGGGCGATGGCGGCGGGCAGGGTGATGCCGTTCTGGTCGGCGAAGAGTTCGACGGCGGCGCAGAGGATGCGCTCAACGCCGATGCCGTAGGAGCCCATGATGACGGGGGTTTCGACGCCTTCGTGGTTGAGGACGTTGAGGCCCATGGAGTGAGAGTACTTGTAGCCGAGCTTAAAAATATGGCCGATTTCGACGGTTTTGAGGATTTCCAGGGGGAGGCCGGATTCGAGTTCTGTGTCGCCGGGAGCGACCTGGCGGAGGTCATGGAACTCCGGGGCGAAGTCTTCACCGGGGGTGACGTTGAGCAGGTGATAGTCGTCGAGATTGGCGCCGCAAACCATGTTTTTGCGGTCCTGGAGCGCGATATCGGTCAGTATTCGCACGTTTTTGACGCCGACGGGTCCGAGTGAACCGGCGTCGGCGCCCAGGATCTGGCGCATTTCCTCGGGGTGGGCGGGGCGGAACTCGGTGCAGCCCGCGGCGGTCTGGAATTTGGTTTCGGAGAGCTGATGATCGCCGCGAAGGACGGCGATGACGGGCTTTTCGTCGGCCATGAGGACGAGGGTCTTCATGAGCGAGGTTTGGGGGAGTTTGAGGAATTCGGCGACCTGTTCGATGGTCTTTGCGCCCGGGGTATGGACCTTTTCGGGGGCGAGGGCGCCATCGGGGTCAGGGACAGTGGGCGGAACGGGGCGCGAGACAGCTTTTTCGAGGTTGGCGGCGTAGCCGGTGGGGCGGCAGATGACGGTGTAGTCTTCGCCGGCTTCGGTGGCAACCATGAATTCCTGGGACTGGGAGCCACCCATGGCGCCCGAGTGGGCGTCGACGGTGACGTATTCGAGGCCGCAGCGGTCGAAGATCCGGCAGTAAGCGACGCGATGCTTTTCGTAGCTGTCGTCAAGTCCGGCGGGGGCGAGGTCGAAGGAGTAGGAGTCCTTCATGATGAACTGGCGGACGCGGAGCAGGCCGGACTTGGGGCGGGGTTCGTCGCGGAATTTGGTCTGGATCTGGTACCAGATCTGGGGGAGCTGTTTGTAGGAGCGGACTTCGCCACGGGCGAGGGCGGTCATGATCTCTTCGTGGGTCATGCCGAGGCAGAGGTCGCGGCCGAAGCGGTCCTTGAGGCGGAACATGTTGTCGCCCATGACGTCCCAGCGACCGGATTCCTGCCAGACTTCGGCGGGGTTGAGGGCGGGCAGGAGGAGTTCCTGAGCGCCGATGGCGTCCATTTCCTGGCGGATGATGCCGGTGATTTTCAGCAGGGAGCGCTGGGCGAGGTAGAGGTAATTATAGATCCCAGCGGAGAGTTGGCGGATGTAACCAGCGCGCAGGAGGAGTTGATGACTGACGACTTCGGCCTCCGCGGGGGTTTCGCGCAGGGTGGGGATGAAGAGACGGGACCACAGCATAGGGGTGAAACCTCCCAGAATAGCATGGGGGAGTGGGGCGGCTTCATTTGCACGGGCGGGCTATCCTGAAGCTTTGTCTCACGCATGTCCGAAAACAAATCTCTCCCCAACGAAATCCTGATCCACATTGCGCAGGTCCTGAATGTGCCCCTGAAGGGGGTGCTGGCGGTGATTGAACTCCTGGACGAAGGCGGCACGGTGCCGTTCATCGCGCGCTATCGCAAGGAGGTGACCGGCAATCTGGACGAAGTACAGATCCGCGACATCGAGGAGCGGTTGGGCTACTTCCGCGAGCTGGAGCAGAGGCGGGCGACGATCCTGGCTTCGATTGAGGAGCAGGGGAAGCTGACTGACGAATTGAAGGCGCGGATCCTGGCGACGATCGAGAAGAGCGAGTTGGAGGATTTGTACCTCCCCTACAAGCCGAAGCGGCGGACTAAGGCGACGATTGCGAAGGAGAAGGGGCTGGAGCCGCTGGCGGACTGGATCTGGGCGCAGGAGGGCGCGGGTCTGCTGGAGTACGCGGCGACGTTTACCGGCGTGGCGAGCGTGGAGGAGGCCCTGGAAGGGGCGCGGCACATTCTGGCGGAGCGGATCAGCGAGGACGCCGATCTGCGCAAGGGCTTGCGGCAGATGATGTGGGACGAGGGTGTGGTGGCGAGCCGGAAGATGATGGACGCCAAGGACGAGCAGGAAAAGTTCAAGATGTACTACGAGTACCGGGAGCCGGTGGCGAAGATTCCGTCGCACCGGATGCTGGCGATCCGGCGGGGGGAGAGCGAGAACGTCCTGTACTTCCTGATTGAGATGGAAGCGGAGCGGGCGGTGGGCTGGCTGAAGTCGCGGGTGTTGCGGGAGACGGGTGAGTGGACGCCGCAATTGGAACTGGCGATCGAGGATTCGTGGTCGCGGCTTTTGAATTCGTCGATACAGACCGAGGTGCGGCTGGAGTTGAAGAAGCGGTCGGACGAAGAGGCGATCCGGGTGTTCAAGGAGAATCTGGAGAATCTGCTGCTGTCGGCGCCAGCGGGGCAGATCGGGGTACTGGGGATTGACCCGGGGTTGCGGACGGGCTGCAAAGTGGCGGTGGTGGACCAGACGGGCAAATATCTGGCGAATGACGTGATCTACCCCGGCGTGCCGCGGAATGATGTGGCGGGGGCGGCGAGGACGCTGAAGGCGCTGATTGACCGGTGGAGCGTGAAGGCGATCGCCATTGGCAACGGGACGGGATCACGCGAGACGGAGGCGTTCGTGCGCGGGTTCCTGAAGGCGGAAGGGCTGGCGGGCATTTTCTGCGTGATGGTGAATGAAAGCGGGGCCTCCATTTACTCGGCATCGGACATCGCGCGGGCGGAGTTTCCGGATCTGGATCTGACGGTTCGCGGGGCGATTTCGATAGCGCGGCGGTTGCAGGATCCGCTGGCGGAGTTGGTGAAGATCGATCCGAAGTCGATTGGGGTGGGTCAATACCAGCACGATGTGGATCAGAGGCAGTTGCAGCAGGGACTGGAGGCGGTGATCGAGAGTTGCGTGAACCGGGTGGGCGTGGATTTGAACACGGCATCGTGGGCGCTGCTGCGCTATGTGGCGGGGGTGACGGAGCGGACGGCGCAGAAGATCGTGGAGTACCGGAACGAGAACGGGGCATTCCGCTCGCGGGTGCAGTTGATGGCGGTGACGGGCGTGGGTCCGAAGACATTCGAGCAGGCGGCTGGGTTCTTGCGGATTCGGGGTGGGGAGAATCCGCTGGACATGACGGCGGTGCACCCGGAGTCGTACAAGGTGGTGGAGAGCATTGCGGGAATGCTGGGCGTGGGGTTGGAGGAGTTGATCCGGAAGCCGGAGTTGCTGGCGGGGGTGAAGAAAGATGGATTGGAGGTGGGCGTTTACACGCTGAACGACATTCTGGAGGAGTTGAAGAAGCCGGGGCGGGACCCGCGCGAGCAGTTCGTGGCACCGAGTTTCAAGGAGGGGGTCAACGAACTGAAGGATGTGCAGGAGGGGATGGTGCTGGAGGGGGTGGTGACGAACGTGACGAAGTTCGGGGCGTTTGTGGATGTGGGGGTGCATCAGGATGGGTTGGTGCACGTGAGCGAGTTGTCGAACCGGTTTGTGAAGGACCCAGGCGAGGTGGTGAAGGTGGGGCAGATCGTGAAGGCGAAGGTGCTGAACGTGGATCTGAAGGCGAAGCGGATTGCGTTGTCGCTGAAGGCATTGATGGCGCCGGCGCCGGACCGGGGACCGCGGCGTCAGCCGGCGCCGAAGCAGATTTCGGTGGACGACAAGATCTCGGCGCTGGCGAACAAGTGGAAGATGCGTTAGGCGCGGAGGGCG